>DATJYA010000025.1:0-4314 GCA_035499835.1 Pseudolabrys sp. | reverse complement strand
GCTTCGAATTCATCCAGGAAAAGGCGGAATTCGCCTCCGAGGAACTCCTGGACCTGTAGCCGGCTAAACCGAGGCTACTCGCATTTTTTCAGCTCCGGTGTCGGCGTTCCGGTCGCGGTCGCGATCCCGTTCAACACGCGCGGCTGATCGTTGCTCATGCCGGTGAACATCGTGCGCCGGCTGCCGTCCTCGACATGCACGATAATCAACTGCCGTTGCGGCTCGGCGCCGCTCTGCTCGAACAGCGCGTCAAGCGCCAGGCGGCGGCCGTGCAAGCGCCGCGCGGCGACAATGATATAGCGATTGGGCACGTAATCAGGACCGAAATCGAGCTGCTCCAGCACCGCGCCCGCCTGCGGCATGCTGACGCTGACATGCGGATTGCCGAGCGAGGCCGGCGCCGCGCAGTCCGACGCCCACATGCCGAACAGATCGAATTCGTGAAACAGCCGCTCGGCCGACGCCGGCCGCGCCGCCGCGGCGCCGGCTACCACAACCGCCAGCGCGATGGCCGCCGCCCACATTCGCACCATTACCGCGCTCCATGCGCCGGCCCCGACGCCAAACCAAAACGCCGCGCCGCGGGACCGTGCCGGCGCCGTCCTATTTGAAGCTCAGATGAGCCGCCTTCACTACCTCTGACATTGTGGCAATGTCTTGATCGATATATTTCGCAAAGGCCTCGCCAACCGGCCCGCCCGGCGTCACCGCCATTTTCTTCAGGCCCTCCTGCACACCCGCATCGGCGAGCGCACGGCCGAGCTCCGTTTCCAGCTTGGCGACGATCGGCGCCGGCGTGCCCGCCGGCACGAAAAAGCCGCTCCACAGATGCGTGTTGACGTCCGGATAGCCGGCCTCGGCCATGCTCGGCACCTCGGGCAATTCGGGCGAGCGCTCGGAGCCGGTGACAGCCAGCGCCCGGGTCTTGCCGCCCTTGACCAGCGGGATCGCCGGCGGTCCATCGGAAATCGTGAACAGGCATTGCGCGCCGACCACGCAGAGATTGGACTCGTTGCTGCTCTTGTAGGGGATCGCCACGCCCGGCATGCCGCTTTTGAGCTTGAGCAATTCGGCGGCGATGGTGAACGACGGCGACGACGTGCCGTAGTTCGACTTGTCCGGATTGGCTTTCGCCCAGGCGACAAGCTCCTTGACGGTCCTGGCTGGGTGATCGGCCGGCACCACCAGCACCAGCGGAAACGACGCGATCATGTTGAGCGGAATGAAGCTCCTGGTCGGATGATACGGCAGATCGGGATAGGCGGCTGCGGCAATCGACATCTGCCCGGTGGCGCCGACCAGCACGGTGTAGCCGTCAGGCGGCTGCTTGGCGACGTATTCGGAGGACAGGCGGCCGCCTGCTCCCGCCCTGTTTTCGACGATGCCGGTGGCGCCGGTCAGTTCTTCGAACTTTTTCACCACCAGCCGCGCGAACAGGTCGTTGCCGCCGCCGGCGGCAAAGCCGACGATGAACCGGATCGGACGGCTCGGATAATCGTCGGCGCGCCCCACGCCAACGCTCAGCGCCAGTGCCGCGACGAGCGCAAAAATCCTCTGCATTGTTTTCATGGTTCCTCCCGCACGCGCAGCGTTCGTTGCCGCCCGCGTTGCGACGAAGACTATACGAGCCGCCGCCGCCGGAAAATGCCGGCAATGCGGTCGCCATGAAACGCCGGCGCTAGTCGATCGGCAGCCCGGCGTAGTTTTCGGCGAGCGAAATCGCGGCTGCCTGCGAACTGGTGACGTAATCCAATTCCGCCAACTGCCGCTTCATGTCGAAGCCGGCAAATTCGCCGCTATAGCGGTGCAGCATCGACGTCATCCAGTAGGAGAAGCGCTGGCCCTTCCAGACGCGGCGCAAGGCCGTCGCCGTATAGGCTTCGAGCCCGCCGCTCTCCCCCTTGCGGTAGAAACGCTCCAGGGCCCGCGCCAGCACGCGCACGTCGGCCATCGCCAGGTTCATGCCCTTGGCGCCGGTCGGCGGCACGATATGGGCGCTGTCGCCGGCGAGGAACAGCCGGCCGTGCTGCATCGGCTCGGCGACATAGCTGCGCATCGGCGTGATGCCCTTCTGCAGGATCTTGCCTTGCCGCAACGGCCGCACGCCGGAAAGCCGCGTGGTCAATTCCTCCCAGATGCGCGCATCGGACCACGCGTCGATGTCCTCGTCCGGCGCGACCTGCAGATAGAGCCGCGAAAGCTGCGGGCCGCGCATCGAGAACAGGGCGAAGCCGCGCTGGTGATAGGCGTAGATCAACTCCTGCTCCGGCGGCCGCGATTCGGAAAGTATTCCGAGCCAGCCGAACGGATAGACACGATCGTAACCCTGCCACGACCCTTGCGGCAGGCTCGGCCGGCAAACGCCATGAAAGCCGTCGCAGCCGGCGATGAAATCGCATTCGATGTCCTCGGCTTTGCCGCCGTGCCGGAAGCGGATTCTCGGCGAGCCGCTGGCAAAGTCGTGCACGCTGGCATCCTGCACCTCGAACAGAATCTGACCGCCATCAGCCAGCCGCTTGGCGATCAGGTCGGTGACAACTTCTTTCTGGTCATAGATATAGACGTGCTTGTTGACGAGTTGGGTAAAGTCGAGCTTGTGCGCCTCGCCGTTGAAAGCGAGGAAAATGCCGTCATGCACCATGGCTTCGCGCTGCAGGCGCGCGCCGACGCCGGTATCGACCAGCATCCGCGCCACCCAGTTCTCCATCAGGCCGGCGCGGACGCGGTTCTCGCAATACTCGCGGCTGCGGTCTTCGATGATGATGCATTCGACGCCGGCCAGATGCAGCAGATGCGACAGCATCAGCCCGGCCGGCCCGGCGCCGACGATTCCAACTTGCGTGCGCATTCACAATCCCCGACAAACCATTGCCGGAACTATAAAAGAAAGCCTGTGTCACAGGCAAAGGGACGTTTGCCGGAAATGCTGGCCCGTCTCAGACGCGAACGCCATAGCGCGGCACCGCGTCCTTGTAGCGCCGATAGGCATCGCCGAATTTCGCTTCGAGGTAGCGTTCCTCGCGCTTGACCACGCCGAAATGGATCAGCAGCGCACCGGGCATCAGCATCACCAGCGTCCAGTCGGAGGCGAGCGCAATGCCAATCCCCGCCGCCAGCAGGCCGAGCCCGACATACATCGGGTTGCGCAGCCAGCGGAAGATGCCGGACGACACCAGTGCCGACGACGGTTTCCACGGCTCCACATGGGTATGCGCGGCGCGAAACTGCCATACGGCGGCGAGACCGAGCGCGCCGCCGGCGGCGATCAGGATCACGGCGATGGCAATGCGTTCGCCCAGCGACAGCAGCACGGCAAGCACATAGGCCGGCAGCAGCCAGTCGAGTGCGACGCCCAGGACGACAACGCCCAGGGCAATGAGCGGCGGCGGGGCAATCACTCCAGCGGTATCGCCGGTCTCGGTCACGATCATGCCGCTACAACGCGCGGCGGCGATGCGGGGTTCATTGCTCAAGCCAGGCGGCCAGCGCGGCATTCACCGGCTGCGGCCGTTCGAGGGTCGACAGGTGCCCGCAATCCGGCACCACCACGAGCCTGGCGCCGGAAATGCCGCCGGCGATTTCCTTGGCCAGATCCGGCGGCGTCAATTCGTCGGCGTCGCCGACCAGCACCAAGGTCGGGCACGTAATGGCCGCCAGCAGCGGCCGCGAATCCGGGCGGCTCATGATCGCCCGCTCCTGACGCACAAAGGCATCGACGCCGGTGTCCTCCATCATGTCGCGGATCGTTTGCCGCAGCGTCGTGTCATTGCCGCGGGTCGGATGCAGGAAGCGCGGCGCCAGAGTCTCGACGACCTCGGCGAGCCTGCCTGATTGCGCCATGGTGATGAGTTCTCCGCGCACGGCCTTCTGCTCGGGCGTATCCGGTCGCGCCGAGGTGTCGAGCAGCGCCAGCCGCGCGATGCGCTCGGGCGCCTTGCGCATCATGGCAAAGGCGATGTAGCCGCCCATCGACAATCCGGCGAGGGCAAAGCGCGGCGGCGCCACGGTGAGAATGCGCTGGGCGATCGCGCTCATGTCGGCGTCGTGGCGATGGTCCGCCACTATCACCGGCCCGTGCGGCCACAGCGCCGCGATCTGCGGTGCATAGAGCCTGGCGCTGCAGAGCAAGCCTGGGACCAGGACCAGTGGTAAATTCTCCGCCATTCGCGAGCCTCCTGCGACGAAAAGACTAAGAATTTATATGACTTATCGCGATGCAAAGCATTGACTTTGGGCCTTGCCGCCCTATGTTCCCGCCAACCGGTTCGAATTAAGAGATTCGACCGTCCCCCGCGCAACGCAACTGGTTTTTAT
>DATJYA010000024.1:0-4718 GCA_035499835.1 Pseudolabrys sp. | reverse complement strand
GGCGACGTCCTCGGCCGCGATTACCGGCTTGGGCATGCGGGCAAAGCGCGAAAACTCGTCGACCATGCGCTTGATGTCGTCGACCTGACGCACGATCGTGTCGGTGCACTGGTCAAAGACGGCGCGGTCCTCGCCGATGAGCTTGCCGTATTTGCGGCGCAGACGCTCCGCCGAGAGCTGGATCGGCGTCAGCGGGTTCTTGATTTCGTGGGCGATGCGGCGCGCGACGTCGGCCCAGGCCGAGGTGCGCTGCGCCGCCACCAGATCGGTGATGTCGTCGAGCGTGACCACATAGCCGTGCTCGGCCGATTGTTCGCTGGTGACGCGCACGGATAGATTACGCTCGCGGCCGTTGCGGCTGATGGTGACCTGGTCCTGCGTGGTGCGTTGGGCGCCGGATTGGACGGCGTCGGTAATGCCGGCGAGTTCGGGAAGGACTTCGACCAGCGGCCGCCCGAGCGCGTCGGCCTCGCTGCGGCCGATGAGTTTTTCCGCCGAACGGTTGAGGATGCTGACGCAGCCATTGCCGTCGACGCCGATGACGCCGGCGCTGGCGCCGGACAGCACCGCCTCGGTGAAGCGACGGCGGCTGTCGATCAGGTCACGGGCGCGCACCAGATCGTCGCGCTGGGTGCGCAGTTCCTGCGTCATGCGGTTGAACGTCTCGCCGAGATGGGCGAGATCGCCTTCCGATTGCCGCACCGGCACGCGCACGAAGAGATTGCCGGTTGAGACCAGGTTGGCGGCGCCGATCAGGCGACGGATCGGAGCGACCAGGCGATTGGCGAAATTCAGGCCAATCCATACCGCCGACAGCAGCACGATCAGCGCGATCACCGTGTACATCAACGCAAAGGCGACCTGCACGCCGATGCGGCGCGCCTCGATGGCGGCATATTCCTGGACGCTTGCGCGCGTCGCCTGCAGTTGCGGCACCACGCGCGGGTCGAGCAGCCGTGTGACGTAGAGGAACTTGTCGTCGTATTGGGGCAGCCGCATCATCGCCGCGACGTAGTTGGTGTCGGGCAGCAGCACGATCTGCGGCTCCTTGTCGGTGATTTGCGCCAGCGCGTCGTGGGGCGGCAGGGCGAATGTCTGATTGGTACGCACGTCGGCACGCGCGACGACGTTGAGATCCTTGTCGAGCACGATGACCGCGGCGAGCCCGCGGACCGAAGCCTGGAAGGTCAGGTACTGGGTCAGCCGCTCGCGGTCCTCGTCGAAGAACGGCTTGTTGCGCGCAATATCGAGCGCCATGATCATGATATCGGAGCGGGCGAACTGCGCGTGATCGCGCAGATAGTCCTCGGCGATGATCAGCGAGTTCTGGATGGCCGTATGCGTTCCGGCGGAAAACAGCCTATCGAGACCGCGGTCGAGCGTGACGCTGGCGACGATGGCGACCAGGATCGCCGGCACCGCGGCGACGATGGAAAACAAGGTGACGATGCGCACATGCAGGCGGGCGGCGGCGCGGCCGCTGCGGCGGGCCTGCACCACTTGCCAGACTTCGCGGGTGATGACGCCGAGCAGCAGCAGGACCGTCGCCACATTGGCGAGCAACAGCGACACCACCACGTTATGGGTGGGCAGGATCGGCGTCAGATCGGCAAGGACGACGAACGTGACGAAGGCCGACAGCAGCGCGAGGGCGACGGCGGCCGGGCCCAAAATGCGCACCTCCCCCCGCCTTGCGGGCGGAGCGGCCGGCGCAGTTTCGACAAGGGCGGCCTGCTCGACGCTCATGATCCCCGTCCGGCCTGGATGCCGGGCCTGAGCCCTCGAACGAAGAGGCAAGGCTTCTCGGCGCATCCAGCACTGATGCTTTTATACAACAATGTTGCTCAATTGTGACTAATCCGCGGCGCACGCGACAGAATATCTCGACCGGCCGGCGTTAATTGCCGCCGCGAAAGACCTGAATGTCGAGATCGCGGATTTTCTTTCGCAGCGTATTGCGATTGACGCCGAGAAGGTCGGCAGCGCGGATCTGGTTGCCGCGGGTGGCGGCCAACGCCGCGGAAAGCAAGGGATATTCGATTTCGCGCAGGATGCGGTGGTAAAGGCCGGCGGGCGGCATGCCCTCGTCGAAACTAGCGAAATAGGCCGCCAGATGGCGCTCGACCGCGGCGCTGAGGCTTTCCTCGGCGCGCGGCTCTTCGCCGCCGGTGGGCAGCGCCGGCTGGGCAAGTTCGGATTCGATCACGGCGGCGCTGATCGTTTCCTGCGGATAGAGCGCGGCGAGCCGGCGCGCCAGGTTCTCCAGTTCGCGCACATTGCCCGGCCAGCGATGGCGCTTGAGCCGCTCGAGGCCGGCCGGGTCGATCTGCTTGGCCGGCAAGCCCTCGCGCTGGGCCTGTGAAAAGAAGTGCCGGATCAGATCGGGGATATCCTCGGTGCGCTCCCGCAACGGCGGCAGCCGCAGCGGCACTACATTGAGGCGGAAAAACAGATCCTCGCGGAACAGCCCCTGTTGAATGAGCTGCCGCAAGTCCTTGTTGGTCGCGGCGATGATGCGCACGTCGCTCTTGATCGGCGTACGACCGCCCACGGTCGTATATTCGCCTTGCTGCAGAACGCGCAGCAGGCGCGTCTGCGCCTCCATCGGCATGTCGCCGATTTCATCGAGGAAGAGCGTGCCGCCCTCCGCCTGTTCGAAGCGGCCGGAGCTGCGGGTATTGGCGCCGGTGAAAGCGCCCTTCTCGTGCCCGAACAACTCGGATTCGATGAGATCGCGCGGAATCGCCGCCATGTTGATGGCGACGAAAGCGCCGCTGCGGCGCTTGCCGTAATCGTGCAGCGCTTTGGCGACCAACTCCTTGCCGGTGCCGGATTCGCCGGAAATCATTACCGTCAGGTCGGTCTGCATCAGCCGCGCCAGCACGCGATAGATTTCCTGCATTGCCGGCGAGCGGCCGACCAGCGGGATATTCTCCAGGTCTTCGCTCTTGGCCGCTGCCGGCTTGCGCTCCTTCGGCTCGGACATGGCGCGGCCGACAATGGTGATGAGCTCTTTCAAATCGAAAGGCTTCGGCAGGTATTCGTAAGCGCCACGTTCGGAGGCGCGGATCGCCGTCATGAACGTGTTCTGCGCGCTCATGATGATGACGGGCAGGTCGGGCCGCGCCTTGCGGATGCGCGGGATGAGATCAAAGGCGTTCTCGTCCGGCATCACCACGTCGGTGATGACCAGATCGCCGTCGCCCTGGCTGATCCAGCGCCACAACGTCGCGGCATTGCCGGTCAGGCGCACCTCGTAGCCGGCGCGCGACAAGGCCTGGTTGAGGACGGTGCGGATCGCGGCATCGTCGTCGGCGACCAATATGCTTCCGCTCGGCATCGCCCCTACTCGCCCTGCACAGACGGTGCGTCTTCGGCAATGGCGCCGTCGCCGGCATAGACCGGCATCAGTACCCGGAAGATCGTGCGCCGCGGCTGCGATTCACACTCGATGATGCCGCCATGATCGCCGACGATTTTGGCAACCAGCGCCAGACCAAGCCCGCTGCCCGTCGGCTTGGTGGTGACGAAGGGATCGAACAGATGCGGCATCAGGTCGTCCGGCACGCCCGGCCCATTGTCCTTGACGCAGAATTCGAGCGGCAGCGACACCCGCGCCTTGCTGCCCGGCACCGACAGACGAACACCCGGGCGGAACGCGGTGGTAAGCTGGATCTCGCCGTCGATTGCGTTTTCGCCGATCGCCTCGGCGGCGTTTTTCACCAGGTTGAGGAAGACCTGGACGAGCTGGTCGCGATTGGCAAGCACCGGCGGCAGCGATGGATCGTAGTCTTCGACAAACTTGATGTGACGGGCAAAACCGGATTGGGCCAGCCGCTTCACATGATCGAGCACGACATGAATGTTGACCGGCTCGCGCTCGACCGGGCGTTCGTCGGCAAAGACCTCCATGCGGTCGACCAGCTTCACGATGCGGTCCGTCTCGTCGCAGATCAATTTGGTCAACGAGCGGTCATCATCGGCGGCCGATTGCTCAAGCAGTTGCGCGGCGCCGCGAATGCCGGACAGTGGATTCTTGATCTCGTGCGCGAGCATGGCGGCGAGCGCGATCACCGAGCGCGCGGCGCCGCGATGGGTCAATTGCCGGTCCATCTTGTCGGCGATGGTGCGCTCCTGCAGCACGACGATGACATGGTCGGGATATTCGGGCAGCGGCCCGACATAGAGATCGACCAGCCGCTCACCCGGATTGCGCGGCGTGGCAAGATCCACCTTGTATTCGTTCACCGCCGCGCCGCGCTGGCGCACCTGCTCGATCAGCGGCAGCAGCGGCGAGCCGAAGGGCACCAGATCGCGGATCATGTGCCGGCGCAGCATCGGGATCGAGGCTTCGAAGAACTGCTCGGCGGCGACGTTGGCGTCGGCGATCTTGCCGTCGGCGGAAATCATCAGCACCGGGTGCGGCAACGCGTTAAGCATGGCGTCGCCCGGCGCGGTCGCGATGGTACTGATTGCTTGCACGCGGCTCATGCGGCGGCCCTCCAGGCGAAGGCATCGTAGGCATCGGCAAGATGGCGGTGCGCTTGCGCCGGCTCCTCGGCGGTCAGTACGCGCGTGCGGTGATCCTTGAGCAGCGTGAGCGGAGCCCTCGCGGTGGCCGCGGCGGCATCGAGCGCCCAGCCAAGATGCTTGCGTGCGTGACGCCGGCCGATGGCGAGGCCATGGTGGCCGAGCATTTCATCGTAGAGCGAACGGAT
>DATJYA010000023.1:0-4887 GCA_035499835.1 Pseudolabrys sp. | reverse complement strand
CGCCCATTCCTTCCAGGTGAACAGCCCGCGCTCGTGCAGCGCCAGCGTCATGGCGAAGGCCTGCGCCTCCCACGGCTCGCGGAACACCGGGCCGTCGGCGTCGCGCGGGATGCTCGCCACCTCTTGCGTGGCGCGGGCTGCGGCGGCTCGGTCGATCGAAGTCATCGTCGCGCTACCTTCACTTTTCGTCATGGCCGGGCTTGTCCCGGCCATCTCGCTAAAGGACGCATGGCCGTGCCGCCTAAGCGGGGTCCCCGGGACGAGCCCGGGGACGACAAGTCAAAGTTTCTCCAGATACGATTCCCACGCGTCGACCGACACGCTCACCGTCGGGTCGGCGCCGTCACCCCACAATTCGCGGCCGTCGAAGCGCACGGTGTAGAGCCATTGCGGATGTTCGCCCAGGCCTTGCGCGTTGCTGTCCGGGAAGACGTGGAAGCCGATGACGCGCTCGATTGTGCCGACATGCCCGCGGACGTAACGCGGCAGCCGCGTGTGGGTGAAGGGATTGATGTTCTTCGCGCGGACCTTGTCGCCGGGTTTGAACGCCGCTTTCGTGTTGGTGTCGCGTTCGGTCGGCCCGCCGCGATGCAGCACCTTGAGCACATCGCCGGGCGAAAGCACGCGCGGCACCGGCTTCGGCGTGCCCAGCACGTGACCGGCCACGATCTCGTCGTCGGTGACGAGAGCGCGCTCCTTGAGCAGCGCTTCGAGGCCGGCGAACCAGAGCTGGTAATAGCTCATCGACAGGTATTCGCCGGGATCGCGGTTCTCGCGGGCAAAGCGCGACATGTCGATGTTCCAGCCGCCCGGCATGCCCATCGCCAGCGTCAAGGCGAAGGCGCGCTTCTCCCAGTCGGCATGAAACACCCGCTCGTTCGGCTCCGGCGCGACGGCGCCGAAGCCGTGCATGCCGCCCATGTCGTGCGCGCCGTTCATCTTCTTCTTTCTGTCATTCCGGGGCGCGCATGTCGTGCGCGAGCCCGGAATCCATAACCCCGGCGCTGCGGAGTATGGATTCCGGATCGCCGCTGCGCGGCGTCCGGAATGACGACTGAGATGCTCATTTCAAATCCTGCGGCGACTTCGCCAGCCCGGTGCCGATCATGGAGTCGCGCGTCACCAGTTCGGCGAGCTTGTCTTCGCTCCAGCCTTCGGTGCCGGCGGGGCGCATGGGGATGACGAGGTAGCGGATCTCCGCGGTTGAATCCCAGACGCGGATCTCGGCGTCCTTCGGCAGCGTCACGCCGAAATCGGCGAGCACGCCGCGAGGATCGGCGACCGCGCGCGAGCGGTAGGGCGCCGACTTGTACCAGACCGGCGGCAGGCCGAGCACCGGCCACGGGTAACAGGAGCACAGCGTGCACACCACCATGTTGTGCAGCGTCGGCGTGTTCTCGACCGCGACGATGTGCTCGCCCTGGCGGCCGGCATAGCCGATCTCGCCGATGGCAGGGGTGCCGTCCTTGATGAGGCGGGCGCGGTAGGCCGGATCGGCCCAGGCTTTGGCCACCACGCGGGCGCCGTTGCGCGGGCCGACCTTCTTCTCATAGGTCTCGATCAGGAGATCGAGCGCCGCCGGATCGACATAGCCTTTCTCGGTGAGCACGGTTTCCAGCGCGCGCACGCGCAACTGCGTCTCCGACAATTCGGAATGGTCGTGGTCGTGATGGTGATCGTGGGTCATGGAGGCAAGTCTAGCGGCTCCATCGTCGTTCGTCATGGCCAGGCTTGTGCCGCGCGGACCTTTTCTTTTTCTCCTGTCAGTTCAAACGTTCGGCGAAGTCGGGCTCCGGTCCCGCCGAGGTTGTGATGGCCAATCCACAAAGTTGATGATAATTCTCCGTCGCCGATCAGGCGAATGATGGCATGCGAAGCAGCACTCCAAATGACCGCCAACAGCGCGCCGCCGCGAGCGACGAAGCGCTGCGGCGTGCGCAATTTGCCATTTCAAACGACCGGCCGATTGAAGCCGAGCGGCTCGCGGCCGACTTTCTCAAGACCAATCCGGGCCATCTCGAGGCGACCAAAATCCTCGGCTACGCCTTCATCATGTTGCGGCGCCAGAAGGATGCGATTGTGCTGCTGGAGAAGGCGGCCCGCCGCAGCCGCGACGCCGAAATCGAAACGCAGATTGCAATTGCCCTGCGGCAGACCGGCCGTGGCGAAGACGCCCTGGTCTGGCTCAACCGCGCCATCAAGCGCAAGCCGCCATTCGCCGCGGCCTTTCATGAGCTTGGTTTGGCGCTGAAAACGCTGCGGCGCTACGACGAGGCGATCGACGCCTTCAAGCAAGGTGTGGCCGTGGCGCCAATGATGGTCGAAATGGCCGTTCAACTCGGCTTTGCCTACCGGGCGATCAATGACCGTGACAACGCCAGGAGAGTTTTTGCCCACGCGAATGCCATGAATCCCCGCCATGCCGAAGCGGTTCACGCGCTAGGTGTCGTGTTGATGGAGGACCATGAATTTGCGCAGGCGGCGGACCTTTTTCGCAATGCGCTTGCCGCCAATCCCAATGATATCGCGGCCCGCATCAATCTTGGTGCGAGCCTGCTCGGCCTCGGTCAACTCGATGTCGCCTATGCCTGCCTGCGCGCAGCGACTGCCCGCGGTCCGCAGTATTTCGGCAAGGCGCTCAAGGTGGCGGTGTCGTCCGGCCATGGCCGCTTCTGGTTGCGTCCGAGCGCCGCCGCCAGGTTCTTCCGCGGCGAAACGTCTTAGCGCTTGCGCGCGCGAAACTGCCTTCGATAAATCCCGCTTTCGGTCGCGATCATTGCCGTGCTCTGGCTCAGGCGCTGCGCGGCCTCATCCGGCATCGGCTCGATGTGGCTGTTCCAGATCTCGCGCTTGACCGGGATGCATTGCGCGACCGGCGTTCCCTTCGGCAGCACGTCGCTGAAGTTGATGTCATGCCAGCGCGCCGGAAAGTTGATCAGATTGTCGAAAAAAGCGTCGGTATCGACCAGCCCGGAAATGGTCGTGAACGGCAGATCCACCCGGTTCAGCGGATGCGTGAACAGCAGCGAGTAGCCGGGCGGCGTCTGGATCGTCCAGAAATTGTTGAATTTGACGATGAAGCGGTCGTCCTCGAAAAACGGCGTGCCGGCGACTTGGGCGCCGTCGTGAAAATCGATCGGCGATTGCGTGAAATTGCTGACGCTGCCGGCCGGCACGTCGTAGTCCCAGGAAAATTCGCCATCCTCGACTTTGAGGTCGGCAACCAGCGGCATCAGGAACCCGTAGCCCATGGCATCGATGACAGGCGGGCACTTCTTGATCGTCATGACCTCCTTGTAATCGATTTGGCTGAAGGCCTTTTGCGGCAGTGATTTGAACCAGCCAGGCAGGCCTTGCACGGCGGGAATCGGGCGCGGCAGAATCTGTTCAAGTCCGGGCAGACAACGAAACGTCACCGCCGCAGCGGCTCTCACTTGGTCCATCACGCGGACCTGTCGTTCGGAAACGATGGACGAAGTACGGGCATCGGTCTTCTCATCACCGTGCTTTATTACGGGGCGATGAAAAAACGGGGCAAGGCTGTTCTCCCTGCGTAAACTTCATTCGGCATTGCGTTTAAACACCATAAACGCCCGCAACGAACGATCCGGTCTCGTGTTCGGGGCGGCTGAATTTGCAGGCGCGCGCCCTAGTTCCAGACGCCCTCATGCTGCCGGCATCGGCCGCGTGGTCTATGGGCTCTCCGAAGGCCGCCTCAAGCAGATGACGGGGGCCCATCCGACGCTCGACCTGCCCTGCCGCCGGCCCAGTAGATCGCGCCGGCGCACATCGCGCAGGGCTCGGCCGAGGCGAACATCGTGCATTCGGCGAGAAACGCGGGCGCGTAGGCCTTCGAGGCCGCCGTCGCCAGCAGCCGCTCGGCATGCGCGGTCATGTCGCGGTCGGGCATGTAGCCGTTTTCCTGCTCCAGCAGCACCTTGCCGGTGGGGCCGATGAGCACCGCGCCGAACGGATGGTTGCCATGATCGCGCGACCGCGCGGCCACGGCGAAGGCGCGGCGCAGGCCGTTTTCGTCGGCTTTGCCGTTCATCGGGCCAACTTAGCGGAGGCGTTCTCTTTATGTCATCATCCGCGAAAGCGGATGATCCAGTAATCTCGGCGATTGCAATAATATTAGCCACAGGGGCTACTAGATGCCCGCCTTCGCGGGCATGACATCCGAGAGGGACCGCCCATTTATCGAAAGCTCACAGCACTCGCCGACCGCATCGATCGCCTCAACACCGCGGTCGGCCGCGCCGTTGCCTGGCTTGCGCTCGCCATCGTGCTCGGGCAGTTCGCGCTGGTGGTGGCGCGCTATCTGTTCGGCTTCGGCTCGATCTGGCTGTCGGAAGCGGTGATTTATGCCCATGCCACGCTGTTCATGCTGGCCGCGGCCTGGACGCTTCGCCTCGGCGGCCATGTGCGCGTCGATATCTTCTACGCCGACGCTTCGCCGCGGGCGAAAGCCGCCGTCGACTATCTCGGCTCGCTGTTGCTGCTGCTGCCCTTCACCTTCGTCGTGCTGGTGTTCGCGACGCCTTACGCCGCGCGCTCCTGGGCCGTCTTCGAGCGCTCGCAGGAGGTCGGCGGGCTGCCGCTGGTCTTCGTGCTCAAGACGTTGATCCCGCTGTTCGCCGTTCTGCTGGCGCTGCAGGGCATGGCGCAGGCGATCCGTGCGGCGCAGACGCTCCTTGGGCGGCGGTAATGCCGCTCGCCGAAACTCTGAGCGTGCTGATGGTCGCCGCCGTCATCGTGACGCTGATGGCGGGCTATCCGGTGGCGCTGACGCTCGCCGGCGTCTCGCTCGTCTTCGCCGCGCTCGGCCACGTGCTCGGCGTCATGGGATTGGGCATTCTAGGAGCATTACCGGACCGCATTTTCGGC
>DATJYA010000022.1:0-12193 GCA_035499835.1 Pseudolabrys sp. | reverse complement strand
GCCGCCGAGCGCCTGCTCGCCGCCGTGCGCGACGAGCCGATGGAGACCAATGCCGGGCCGGTGGCGATCACCGTGACCATCGGCGGCGTCACCGCGCCGCGCCATGCCCGCACCGTTCCCGAAATCCTCACCCGCGCCCAGGATGCGCTCAATGCCGCGCGCGCCAAGCGCCACGGCTCTTTTGCCGCCTACCGCCCCAACGTCGAGCGCGACGCGCTGCGCAAGGAAAACGCGCGCGCCACCGACGAGATCATTGCCGCGCTCAACGAACGGCGTATCGCGCTCGCCTTCGAGCCGGTGGCCGAAGCCCATAACCGGCACACCGCCTTTTACGAATGCCTGATGCGGGTGAACCGGCCGGATGGCAGCATCGCCCACGCCAATGAGATCATTCCCGTCGCCGAGCGCGTCGGGCTGGTGCGCATGCTCGACCACAGGGTCCTGGAGCTCGTGGTCAATGAGCTGGCGGAAGCGCCGCAACTGCGCGCAAGCGTCAATGTCTCGCCGGCCTCCGCCGTCGATCCGGACTGGTCGGCGGGCCTCGGCGCTCTCCTGCGCGCGCATGCGAGCGCCGCCGAACGCTTGATCATCGAGATCACCGAGACCGCGGCGATCCAGGACATCGACGATACCCGCGGCTTCGTCGCCAGGGTCAAGGATCTCGGCTGCCGCATCGCCATCGACGATTTCGGCGCCGGCTATACCTCGTTCCGCAATCTGCGCCGGCTCGGCGTCGACATCGTCAAGATCGACGGCGCCTTCGTGCAGAATATTCTCAAGTCCGAGGACGATCGCACCTTCGTACACACGCTGATCGATCTCGCGCGCCGGCTTGGCCTCAAGACCGTCGCCGAATGGGTGCAGGACGAGCACGCAGCCGTCACGCTTACCGATTGGGGCTGCGATTATCTCCAGGGCGCGCTGATCGGGCTGGCCTCGCCGCACCGGCCGTGGCGGCCGGAAGAAACCGCACGCGCGCTCGCGTCGGCTTGACGGCTATTCCTTGTTGCCGAGCTTATCGAGCCGTTTCTGCATCTCGTCGAGCTTCTGCTTGAGCTCGTCGATATCGCCGCCGCCCGACGACGGTTTGTCGGATTCGCTCTTGCCCTGCCCACGAGCGAAGGGCGCGAACATGGCGAAGGTCTTCTCGAACATCTCCATGTTGCGCCGCACCTGATCCTCCAGCGGGCCGAAGCCGCCGACGCCGAAGGCCTGCGCCATCTGCTCACGGAACTTGCCTTGCTGGTTGGTGAGCGATTGCATCGATTGCTCGAGATAACGCGGCACTAGCATCTGCATGCTGTCGCCATAGAAGCGGATCAACTGGCGCAGGAACGTTATCGGCAGCAGGCTTTGGCCTTCCTTGTTCTCCTGCTCGAAGATGATCTGCGCCAGCACCGACCGCGTGATGTCCTCGCCGGTCTTGGCGTCGAAGACGACGAAATCCTCGCCGGTCTTGACCATGGCGGCGAGGTCCTCAAGCGTGACGTAAGTGCTGGTTCCGGTATTGTAGAGCCGCCGGTTAGCGTATTTCTTGATCGTTATCGGCTCTTTTTCTTTCGCTTCGGCTGCCATCGTCATTGTGCTTCCCCTGCGGAATGCATGGAGCATAACCGCTTTCCGATACGATGGGCCAGTCGTTTTGTGGCGTCGCGGCAGAGCCGCTTGACCTCGGGTTTTTGCGACGGTCGGGGGCTAAAAACCCCGAATTTTCGTGCCTATTTGACCTGCGACAATTATTGACAGCCAAGCCTTGGCTACACAGGATGCGGCAGCGCCAAAACGCAGCCCCAAACGCCCATCGGACAACGCAACAGGAGTTTCGGATGCAGGACGATATCGTCATAGTCAGCGCCGCCCGCACGCCCGTCGGCGCGTTTAACGGCGCATTTGCCAACCTCCCGGCCCATGAGCTCGGCAAAACCGCCATTCAGGCGGCCATGCAGCGGGCCGGCATCGAGCCGGGGCGGGTCAATGAAGTGATCATGGGGCAGATCCTCACCGCCGGGCAGGGCCAGAATCCGGCGCGGCAAGCATCCATCGCGGCCGGCATCCCGGTCGAAAGCCCTGCCTGGGGTGTGAACCAGCTATGCGGTTCCGGCCTACGCACGGTGGCGATCGGCTATCAGCAGATTGCCAATGGCGATGCCGATGTCGTGATCGCCGGCGGCCAGGAATCGATGAGCATGGCGCCGCACTGCGCGCATCTGCGCAGCGGCGTGAAGATGGGCGACTTCAGCATGGTCGACACCATGATCAAGGACGGTCTGTGGGATGCCTTCAACGGCTATCACATGGGCAACACCGCCGAGAACGTCGCCAAGCAATGGCAGATTACGCGCCAGCAGCAGGACGAATTCGCTGTCGCCTCGCAGAACAAGGCGGAAGCCGCCATGAAGGCGGGCAAGTTCAAGGATGAAATCGTTCCCGTCACCATCAAGTCGCGCAAAGGCGACATCGTGGTCGACAAGGATGAATATCCGAAAGCCGGCGTTACGCTCGAATCGATTTCGAAATTGCGCCCGGCCTTCGAAAAGGAAGGCACGGTCACCGCGGCCAGCGCCTCCGGCATCAATGACGGCGCCGCCGTCGTTGTGCTGATGAAGGCGTCGGAAGCCGCCAAGCTCGGCAAGACGCCGCTCGCCCGCATCGTCTCCTGGGCGCAGGCCGGCGTCGACCCGGCCATCATGGGCACGGGGCCGATCCCCGCCTCGCGCGCGGTGCTGAAGAAAGCCGGCTGGAAAAAGGACGACCTCGACCTGATCGAAGCCAATGAAGCCTTTGCCGCGCAGGCCTGCGCCGTTAACAAGGACCTCGGCTGGGATACGTCCAAGGTCAACGTCAATGGCGGCGCCATCGCCATCGGCCATCCGATCGGCGCGTCGGGCGCGCGCGTGCTGGTGACGCTGCTCTTCGAGATGCAGAAGCGCAACGCCAAGAAGGGCCTTGCTACGCTGTGCATCGGTGGTGGCATGGGCATCGCCATGTGCGTCGAGCGGTAGCGAAGACGCGCCAAAAGGGTATGTGCGTCGAGCGCTGAGTCTTCGCAGCGCACAAAAAGATCTTGATTTAGATCACGGCCGGACTTGTCGCCGCATGTCGAGTATACCCGACATGCGGCGCAAAATGTTTTGCGCAACGCGGTCAGGCCCGAGTTGCGTATGCCGTGCACGTCTTTAAGCTGTCTTAAACACGCCGCGGATGCGCGATACAGAAACGGGCATCAGCGAAGAAACTTTTTGGGGAGGGTTGGGGCATGTCTCGCGTTGCTTTGGTTACCGGCGGCACCCGCGGCATCGGCGCCGCGATCTGCAAGGCGTTGAAAGCGGCCGGCTACAAGGTCGCCGCCAATTACGGCGGCAACGACGAAGCGGCACAGAAATTCAAGTCCGAGACCGGCATCCCCGTCTTCAAGTGGGACGTCTCCAATTTCGATGCTTGCGTCGAGGGTGTGAAGAAGGTCGCCGCAGAGGTCGGCCCGGTCGAGGTGCTGGTCAACAATGCCGGCATCACCCGCGACGCCACGTTGCACCGCATGAAGCCCGAGCAATGGACGGCGGTGATCAACACCAATCTCGGCTCGCTGTTCAACATGTGCCGCAACGTGATCGAAGGGATGCGCGAGCGCAAGTTCGGCCGCATCGTCAATATTTCCTCGATCAACGGGCAGAAGGGCCAGTTCGGCCAGTGCAACTATTCCGCCGCCAAGGCGGGCGAGATCGGCTTCACCAAGGCGCTGGCGCAGGAGGGCGCAAAGGCGGGGATCACCGTCAACGCCATCTGCCCGGGTTACATCAACACCGAGATGGTGCAGGCGGTGCCGAAGGATGTGCTGGAGAAGAGCATCCTGCCGCAGATTCCGATCGGCCGCCTCGGCGAACCGGAGGAAGTGGCGCGCTGCGTCGTCTTTCTCGCCAGCGACGACGCCGGCCTGATCACCGGCTCGACGCTCTCCGCCAATGGCGGGCAGTATTTCGCCTGATCGTCAAGCCGCATCCTGAGGAGCCCACCGAAGCGCGGCGGGGCGGTGTCTCGAAGGATGAGCCCGTCTCATGGTTCGAGACGACGCGCTGCGCGCGTCTCTTCACCATGAGGCCTAGCGCGGCGTCCAGTCTTTCGGCGCCAGCTCGAAGCCGGAAAATTCAAATCCGGGCGCGACGGTGCAGCCGACCAGCGTCCAGTCGCCCGTCGATTCCGCCGCCTGCCAGGCGCGCGCCGGCACCGTGACCTGCGGCGTTTCATCCGCCGCGATATCGGGACCGAGGAGAAAAATCTCCTCGCTGGCGCCGTTGACCACCGACAGCTTCAGCGGCGCGCCCAGGTAATAATGCCAGGTTTCCACCGCATCGACGCGATGCCAGTGCGAGCGCTCGCCGCGCTGGAGCAGGTAATAAATCGAGGTCGAGGCCGCGCGCCCGCCGACGGTGTGCGTGTCGCGAAACGTCTCGCGGTAATGCCCGCCTTCCGGATGCGGTTTGAGCTCGAGCCGGCGGATGATGTCGGCGGCCGTCGTCACGTTATTTGAAGCTGTTCTTGCGCGCGCGGATTTCGGCAAAGATCTGCTCCGGCGGTTCGCCGTCCATGCTGATAATGCCGGCGACCTCCGGCAAGTCGGCGCGCAGGAACGGATTGGCAAGCCTTTCGTCGCCGATGGTCACCGGAATCGTCGGTTCGCCTTCGGCGATCAGCCGCGCCACCTGCGCTTCGCGCGCGGCCAGCACCGGATTGTTCGGCTCGATGGTGCGGGCGAAACGGATATTGGCGGCGGTGTATTCGTGGCCGCAGTAAATCTCCGTGTCGTTGGGCAGATCGCGCAGCTTCACCAGCGAGTGCCACATCATCTCCGGCGTGCCTTCGATGACCCGGCCGCAGCCGATCGAGAACAAGGTATCGCCGACAAATGCGAGCTTGTCCGCGTGAAACCAGTACGCGATGTGATCGAGCGTATGGCCGGGTGTTTCGATCACGTTGGCCGACAATGTCCCGACCGAAACCTTGTCGCCCTCGCGCACGGTCTCGTCCACCGCCGGTATTCTTGCCGTTTTCTCTGCCGGCGCCACCACGCGGCACTTGTGCTTTTCCTTCAGCGCGCGGATGCCGCCGGTGTGGTCGTGATGGTGATGGGTGACCAGGATGTCGGTGAGCTTCCAGCCCGTGGCTCCCAGCGCCGCCTCGATGGGCGCGGCTTCCGGCGCGTCGATCGAAGCGGTGGCGCCAGTCTCGGAATCGTGGATCAGCACGCCGTAGTTGTCGCTCAGGCACGGGAACAGGCGAATTTCAGCCGGCATGGCTTGGTCCTCTCGGGGCTTGGTCGAGGCGCTGTTATAGCTCGATTTCGCCCAGGCGAAACGCAGTAGCGACCGCCTGGGTTCGAGTGACGGCATCAAGTTTGTTCATGGCGTCGGCGATGATCTTGTTGACCGCGCGTTCGCTCAAGCCAAATATCGAGCCGATTTCCCACGACGTCTTGCCGGCTGCCGTCCATTGCAGCGCTTCGCGCTCGCGCATGGTGAGCTTGCTCGTGTGTGGAGCATGGCTCGGCGGCCGCGACAACGCCAAAGCCTTGCTCGCGGCAAAGAGGCTGATGGCCTGGATTGCCAATAGCGCCTCATCGTTGAGATCGGGGTTGCGGCCCGCTAGCCAGACGCACGCAGGGACGTTTGCCGGTCGCCCGATCGGCACCACGACGCCGTTCCTCATTTCGTAAGTATCAAGCGCCTGCAGGAATCGCTCATGCGCCGACGCCTCGGCGTGGTCGAAAGGCGCGTCGCTGTAACGGAAAGGCTCTAACGTGCGCCGGGCAAAGGCGCACATATGGTCGACGAGATAGAACCGCTCCGCGGCATAGAAATCACGGAAGCCGTCGGGTGTTGCTTCGGTGAGGACGATGGGATCGGCGCCGTCTCCGGGCGGCGGCAACCCGTTGATGCCCAAAGAGGTGTAGCCCAGTTTCTCGACCGCGCGGACGAGCACCGTCGAAACCCCGGGGACCAGGGTAAGCCCGGAAATTTCGTCGATCGTATCGAGGACCAGATTCCGGCAAGTAGAAGATCGCATGCGAAAGGTATCGCCTGAGACATCGACCGTGGACGTCTTAGTATAACGTTTAGGCCTCCCGTATCAGTTGTGTCCCGCGCAACCGTGCCATGCGCCGCCCGGATTATGCTATTTTTGCCTCATGTCGCTCGATGTCGTCGATCTGCGCAATTTCTACGGCCAGCGGCTGGGCGTCGTCGCCCGCCGTTTTGTCGGCCGCGGCATCCGTACGCTGTGGCGCGACACGGCGGGTCAGCGGGTGCTCGGCATCGGCTATGCCACGCCCTATCTCGGTTTGTTCCGCGAGGAGGCGGAACGCTGCCTAGCATTCATGCCGGCGGGGCAGGGCGTGGTGAAATGGCCGACGATGCGGCCGGCGCTTGCCGCCCTCGTCGACGATTGTGAAATGCCGCTTGCCGACGCCGCCGTCGATCGCGTGCTGCTCGTGCATGCGTTGGAGATGACCACCGACGCCGGGGCGCTGCTGCGCGAAGTCTGGCGTGTGCTCGCTGCGGGCGGACGGTTGCTGGCGGTGGTGCCGAACCGGCGCGGACTATGGGCGCGCATGGACACGACGCCCTTCGGCCATGGCCGGCCCTATTCGCGCACGCAGATCAATCAGCTTCTGCGCGAGACCTGGTTCACGCCGACCGGATGGGGCGAAGCGCTCTATGTGCCGCCGGTCGAGCGCGGCTGGTTCCTGCGCTCGGCGGTTGCCTGGGAGCGCACCGGTTCGACGCTGTCGGCGCCGTTCGCCGGCGTGCATCTCGTCGAGGCAACCAAGCAGGTCTATCGCGCGATCCCGGCGCGCCGCGAAAAGCGGCAGATCGTGCCGGCGCTCAAGCCGGCGTTGGCGCCGTCGCCGGGCGCGTAAAAAGCGGGATTATTCGCTCGGCTGACGCGGCGGCTCGTCGCCGCCATCGGTCGGGATCGGCGCCGCGCCTTGCGGATTGGCATTGCCGAAATCCGGCCGGTCGGGCCGGTAACCGCCGCCGCGATGACGCCGCCGGCGGCGATGGCCGAAACGATCGGGGCGGTCGCCCTGGTCGTGGCCGTTCTGCGCATTCTGGTTGGGATTGTATTGCTGCGGCTGGCCGCCGGTGATGAACGAGGGCAGGCCGCCGACGTCGCCGTCACCGCCCTGGCCGGGCGAGGGCTGCTGAAAAGATTGCTGCGGCCGGTTGCCGTAATTCTGCTGCTGGTCGCGCGGTGGAAACGGTTGCGCGTCGCGCGGCAGATAAGGCTGCGGCGGCTGCTGTTGCGGCTGCGGCGCGTAGTTCGGTTCGTTCTGGCCCATGAACGGCTGCTCGTCGTCGCCGTCGTCGAAATTATCGTCAGCGGCGCCTTGCGGCTGGTTCTGCCCCTGCTGCGGCTGCTGCTGATTGTAATAGGGGTTCTGCTGGCGGAACTGTTCCTGCGCGGCGGCGATCAAGCGGAAATAATGTTCGGCGTGCTGATAATAGTTTTCGGCGGCGACCGGGTCGCCCGAACCCTGTGCGTCGCGCGCAAGCTGAATGTATTTTTCCGCGATATGCGATGCGGTGCCGCGGATCTTCACGTCGGGTCCGTTCGACTCGTAGACCCGTGTCAGCGGGTTCTGGCTCTTGCGGTGATTGTTGTTGCGTCCCCGCATGCGCTTCTGACCGTTTCTCATCGTATGCCTGTTTGCCTAACCTCTCGCTTGACCGCGTTTCACACTCAAATTCCACACCACATTCGCCGCGCGGCAACACGCCGCGCCGCAACCCCGCGCGATTGTCGAAACTCTTGCGATCCTTATCGCGATTGCCGTCGCAACCCCATGGCCGCGGCCCTGCCGCAGCGTTGCCTGTCTCTCGTTACGCGCACCATGCAAAGCTTAAATATCGATGCGCCCAACCGATGAAGCATCCGGACCCATTCGTGGCGAATTCGTCAGCCGTCTCGTAAACCGTTGTTAAGCGGGCGTTTCACGATCCGCCGGGTCAGCGCCGCCGCCGCACAGAGCCTCGCTCCGGGGTTCCTAGCGGCGCAACCGTTTCGGGTCGATTCCGTTAGCGGGAAGCTAGTCGTTTCCTCGCAATAATCCAAGCGGTTTTTTCGCCGCCATTTGAGCTCTGCGCTGTGCGCGGATACCCAATGCAGCCATATCATGGCGCGGCGGCAGCAAGGGAACGGGGAATGCCGGCAAGGTCCTTGCGCGCTCGGTCGACGGCAAGGCCTGCCTTGGTAAACAAGGCACTGACGGCGGCTTCCTGGCCGACACCCAGTTCGACAATCAGCCGTCCGCCCGGCGCCATGAGGGGCAAGGCGTCGGCGGCGATCCGACGGTAGAAATCGAGTCCGTCGCTGCCGCCATCGAGCGCCGGCCTCGGATCGTAATCGCGTACTTCCGGCATCAATGAAGCGATGTCGCCGCTGGCGATATAGGGCGGGTTTGACAGGATAAGATCGAATGGACCGGCAACGCCGATTGCGATGTCGCAAGCGACGAAGGTGCTGCGCGCGGCAAGCTGAAGGCGTGCGGCATTGGCGCGCGCAACCTCCAGCGCATCGGCGTTGACATCGGTGCCGGTCCCGATGGCATTGGGCAGTTCCTTGAGCGCCGCCAGGAGCAGCGCGCCCGAGCCGGTGCCGATGTCGAGCACGCGCAATTTTTCCAGGCGCAGGCCTCGCGCCGTCACTGCGTCGAGTGCGCTCTCGATCAGCGTTTCGGTTTCCGGCCGCGGCACCAGCACCGCAGGCGTCACCTGCAATTCCAGGCTCCAGAATTCCTTGCGTCCGAGAATGCGCGCCACCGGTTCGTGCCGGAGCCTTCGCGCGGCGAGCGCCGAGATCATGTTGACTTCGCGCGCCTCGAGCAGCCGGTACGCCTGCGCGGTCAGTTGCGCGCGCGAAAGATGCAGCGCGTGGCCGATCAGCAGCCGCGCATCGGCCTCCGGTGCCTCGATATGCGCGGCGCGGAAAGCTTGCGATACCAGGCGAACCGTTTCCGCAACCGAAGCGTCCGCCTTCAGCCCGGCGACGATCCTCACGCGGCGCCTTCGGCCGCCAGCAACTCGGCCTGATGCTCGGTGATCAGCGCGTCGATGATCTCGGCCAGGCCTTCGCCTTCCATCACCTTCGGCAAGGTGTAGAGCGTGAGATTGATGCGGTGGTCGGTGACGCGGCCCTGCGGAAAGTTATAGGTGCGGATGCGCTCGGAGCGGTCGCCGGAGCCGACCTGGCCGCGCCGTTCCGCCGCGCGTTCGGCGTCGCGCTTCGAGCGCTCCTGATCGTACAGCTTGGCGCGCAGCATGGTCATCGCCTTGGCGCGGTTTTTATGCTGCGAGCGCTCCTCCTGCACCATCACCACGATGCCGCTCGGCAGGTGCGTGATGCGGATGGCCGACTCGGTCTTGTTGACGTGCTGGCCGCCGGCGCCCTGCGAGCGCATGGTGTCGATCTTCAGGTCAGCCTCGTTGATGTGGATATCGACGTCCTCGACCTCGGGAAGCACCGCGACCGTCGCCGCCGAAGTATGGATGCGGCCGGAGGCTTCGGTGTCGGGCACGCGCTGCACGCGGTGCACGCCGGATTCGAATTTGAGCTTGGCAAAGACGCCGCGGCCGCGCACCTCGGCGATGATTTCCTTGAAGCCGCCCTTGCTGCCTTCGCTGATCGACAGGATCTCGACCTTCCAGCCCTGCGTCGCCGCGTAACGCTCGTACATGCGGAACAAGTCGCCGGCAAACAGCGCGGCCTCGTCGCCGCCGGTGCCGGCGCGGATTTCGAGGATGGCGTTGTGGTCGTCCATCGCGTCCTTGGGGACGAGCGCGATACGCAGCTGCTGCGCCAGCCGGTCGCGGCGCTCCTCGACCGCCTGCTTTTCCGTCTGCGCCAGACGCCGCATTTCGGCGTCGCCCCCATTGTCGTTGGCGAGCGCGTCGAGATCCGCGATCTCCTTGTTGGCGGCGCGGTAGGCCTTGATGACGTCGACGACCGGCGAAAGCTCGGCGAATTCGCGCGACAGCCTGACGTAGGCGTCGGCGGCAAGGCCCGTGGCGAGCTCGCTCTCCACCAGCGCGTGGCGGGCAAGCAGGGCGTCGAGCTTCTGCTGCGGCAGCGTCGTCAAAGCTGCAGCCCTTCCGCCGCGGCGAAATTCTCGAGCTTGCTGCGGATGGACACGCTGCCGACCGGCTGCTGCAGAAGCGGCAAGATCGCTTCCTCGCCCTTGCGGCAATCAAGGTCGAGCAGCACCGCCTTCACCGGGCCGACCGCCGAGGGCGACAGCGACAGCGAGCGATAGCCGAGAATGGCCAGCGCCAGCGCCCCGATCGGCTGCGAGGCCAGCTCGCCGCACAGCGTCACCGGCTTGGCGTGCTTCTTTGCCTTGTCGGTGATGTCCTTGAGCGCGCGCATCACCGGCGCCGACAGCGGATCGAAGCGCGCCGACACCCGCGCATTGCCGCGATCCGCGGCATAGAGGAATTGCATGAGGTCGTTGGAGCCGACGGAGAGGAAGTCGACGCGGCCCAGCAATTCGTCGAGCTGGAACAGCAGCGAGGGTACTTCCAGCATGGTGCCGATCTCTACCCGCTCGGGCAGTCCGTGGCCGTGCCGGCGCAGATGCGTCAGCTCAATCTCGACCAGCGACTTGGCCTTGTCGAATTCCTCCACCATGGCAATCATCGGGAACATCAATTTCAGTTCGCGGCCGCTGGCGGCGCGCAGCAGCGCGCGTACCTGGGCGCGCAACAGTCCGGGGCGATCGAGGCCGAGGCGGATCGCGCGCCAGCCCAGCGCCGGATTTTCCTCCTCGATATTGCGTAGATAGGGCAGCACCTTGTCGCCGCCAATATCGAGGGTGCGGAAAGTGACCGGGCGCTTTTCGGCGGCGTCGAGCACGGCGCGATAAAGCGTGAGCTGCTCGCCGGTGCGCGGCAGCGTGTCAGCGACCATGAACTGCAATTCGGTGCGGAACAGGCCGATGCCGGCGGCGCCGGTTTCCTCCAGATGCGGCAGGTCGATGGTCAGGCCGGCATTGATCATCAGCGAGAATTTTTGCCCGTCCTTGCTGACGCAAGGCTTGTCGCGCAGCGCGCGGTACTGCGCTTGCCGCCGCGCCCGCAGCTTCACCCGCTCGCCATAGGCGATCTCGATATCGACGGGCGGCCGCATGTGCACGTCGCCGGTCGAGCCGTCGACGATGATGGCATCGCCAGGCTCGACCAGGCCGGTGGCATTGGCGATCTCGCCGACGGCGGGAATGCCGAGCGCGCGCGCCACGATCGAGACATGGGAGGTCGGCCCACCCTCCTCCAGCACGAGGCCGCGCAGTCGTTTGCGGTCGTAGTCGAGCAGCGCCGCGGGTCCCATGGAGCGGGCAACGATGATGGCGTTTTCCGGCAGTTGCTCGCGCGACGGCGCATGATCGTGGCCCATGAGCACGCGCATCAGCCGGTTGGCGAGATCGTCGAGGTCATGCAGGCGGTCGCGCAGATATGGATCGGCGGCGCGCAGCATGCGCGCGCGGGTGTCGGACTGCACGCGCTCGACGCCGGCCTCGGCGGTGAGGCCGGTCGACACCGCCTCGCGGATCCTGTGCGCCCAGCCCTGGTCGTAAGAGAACATGCGATAGGCTTCGATCACCTCGCGATGCTCGCCGCCGTCGGCAAGGTCGCGATGCTCGACCAGCCGGTCGAGGTCGGCGCGCAGCGTGGCGATGGCGGCGTCGAGGCGCTTCAATTCCTTCGGCACGTCGTCGGCGATCACGTCGGTGATGACCACGCGCGGCTCGTGCAGCACGACGTGGCCGAGCGCAACGCCGTCGGACAGCGCGGTGCCTTCGAGCCGCATCGAGTGGCGGGCCACCGGTTCGGCGCCGGGACGGGCCAGCGCCGACAGTTCGCCCGAGGCGATCATCTCGGCGAGCACCATCGAGGTCGTCTGCAGCGCCTCTTCTTCCTCCTCGGTGTAGGTGCGCCGCGCCCGGTTCTGCACCACCAGCACGCCGAGCGTGTTGCCGGCGCGCAGGATCGGCACGCCGAGGAAGGAGTGGTAGATTTCCTCGCCGGTTTCGGGACGGAACGAGAAGGCCGGGTGCGCCTGTGCGTCCGATAAGTTGATCGGATTGGCTTCGCTCGCCACCAGGCCGACCAGGCCTTCGTCGGCCCGCATTACGGTTTGGTGCACCGCC
>DATJYA010000021.1:0-8836 GCA_035499835.1 Pseudolabrys sp. | reverse complement strand
CCGCTCTGCCTTGGCAAGACCATCGGCGGCGAGAGCGTCATCGTCGACCTCTCGCGCATGCCGCATCTGCTGATCGCCGGCACCACCGGCTCCGGCAAATCGGTCGCCATCAACACCATGATCCTGTCGCTGGTTTACCGGCTGAGCCCGCACCAGTGCCGGCTGATCATGGTCGATCCGAAAATGCTCGAACTCTCCGTCTATGACGGCATTCCCCATCTGCTCACGCCGGTGGTCACCGATCCGAAGAAGGCGGTGGTCGCGCTCAAATGGGCCGTGCGCGAGATGGAAGAACGCTACAAGAAAATGTCCAAGCTCGGCGTGCGCAATATCGAGGGCTACAACGCGCGCGTCGCCGAAGCCAAGGCGCGCGGCGAGCGGCTCACCCGCACCGTCCACACCGGCTACGACAAGGAAACCGGCGAGGCGATCTACGAGAAGGAAGAGCTCGAGCTCGAGCCCCTGCCGTTCCTCGTCGTCATCGTCGACGAGATGGCCGACCTGATGATGGTCGCCGGCAAGGACATCGAAGGCGCCATCCAGCGCCTGGCGCAGATGGCGCGCGCCGCCGGCATCCACGTCATCCTCGCCACGCAGCGGCCCTCGGTCGACGTCATCACCGGCACCATCAAGGCGAACTTCCCCACCCGCATCTCCTTCCAGGTGACCTCCAAGATCGACAGCCGCACCATCCTCGGCGAGCAGGGCGCCGAGCAGCTGCTCGGCCAGGGCGACATGCTCTACATGGCCGGCGGCGGCCGCATCAGCCGCGTGCACGGGCCATTCGTTTCCGACGATGAAGTCGAGAAGGTGGTGCGGCACCTGAAGTCGCAGGGCCAGCCGGAATACCTCGAGGAAGTCACCGCCGGCGGCGACGAAGAAGGCGAGGACGGCGCCGTGTTCGACGCGACCGCCATGGGGCTTGGCGAAGGCGGCGACCTCTACAGCCAGGCCGTCGCCATCGTGAAGCGCGACCGCAAGGCTTCGACCTCCTACATCCAGCGCCGACTGCAGATCGGCTACAACCGTGCCGCCACGATCATGGAGCGCATGGAGGAGGAAGGCATTGTCGGCCAGGCCAATCACGCCGGGAAGCGCGAAATCCTGATCCCGGAAAATCCGGCCGACGAACGGTTTTGAGAATTCTCATTCACACTGCGACGCGCCGCCGACCGGCCGGAATTGATCGCGATATGACGCGAATCAGCGCATGATCGTGTCGCGAAATAGCCACAGCCGCGCCCTATGACCGCATCGGGGCGCGAGGCGCGGAGATCATGATGGCGGGACGGCACCATGCGCAAACCGGGGCGTTGATTGCGCTTGCGGCCTTGTTGACTTTCCCGCTCACGCTTCCCGCGCTGGCCGATGACGTGCCGCTGCCGGCTCCGCGCCCGCTGCTGCAACGCATCGCGCCGAAGACGACCGGTTCCGTCCGGCTCATCGGCAAGCCGGCGATTCCGGCGCAGGCGCTCAATGCCCGTGCGCAGGCGCAGGGACCGGCGCCCGCTCCGGCCAGCAACCCGTTTGCCGAACTGCTGGGCAAGACCGGCCCCTCCGGCCAGCTCACGCCCGATCAGCGCGCCGTCATCGACCGCGTCAACAGTTATCTCTCGGGCCTGCAGGTTCTTTCCGGCCGCTTCGTGCAGGTCGGCCCCGACGGCAGCCGCTCGCAGGGCAATTTCAGCATTTTCAAGCCCGGCCGCGTGCGCTTCGAATATGACGATCCGAGCCCGATCGAATTGGTTGCCGACGGCTCGTCGGTGGTGGTGCGCGACCGCCGGCTGTCGACGCAGGACGTCTATCCGCTGTCGCAGACGCCGCTGCGCTTCCTGCTCTCCGACCACGTCGATCTGCTCAAGGATACGCATCTGCTGTCGGTCTATGTCGACGACGTATTCGTGACCGTGGTGGTCGAGGAAAAGAACGGCATCGTCGGCACCAGCCGGCTGATGATGATGTTCAGCGCCAAGGACATGCAGCTCAAGCAGTGGACGGTAACGGACCCGCAGGGCTACGACACCACAGTCGCCGTCTTCGATCTCGACACCAGCAAGCGGCCCGACCCCGCGCTGTTCAAGATCGACTATACGAAATATCACAATTGACAGTGCATCGTCCCCGGCGCCGCCATTGCCGGGCTTGACCCGGCAATCCATCTAAAGCTTCATTCAACGTCGATGCTTCATGGACCCTCGCGCCAAGCCGGGGGGTGACGATTCAGAAATGCCCCTCAAGATCACCACCTGGAACATCAATTCCGTCCGCCTGCGCATCAATCTGGTCGCCAAGTTCCTGAAATCGGCGCGCCCAGACGTGCTCTGCCTGCAGGAAACAAAATGCCCGGACGATGCCTTTCCGCTCAAGCGTTTCAAGCGGCTCGGCTATGATTACACCGCGCTCAACGGGCAAAAGGGCTATCACGGCGTCGCCGTGGTCTCGCGCGTGCCGTTCGAGACGACCCATTCCGAGAACTTCTGCGGCAAGAGCGATTGCCGCCACGTTTCGGTAACGCTCGGCGAACGCGCAGGTCTGGGGCAGCCGATCGTGCTGCATAATTTCTACGTTCCCGCCGGCGGCGACGAGCCCGACCCGGAAGTCAATCCGAAATTCGGTCACAAGCTGTCGTTCCTCGACGAGATGCGCGAGCACGCGGGCCTGCGGCCGGGAAAGGGCGCGCGCGCCATCCTGGTCGGCGATCTCAATGTTGCGCCGCTCGAACACGACGTCTGGAGCCACAACCAGATGCTGCGCGTGGTCTCGCACACGCCGATCGAATGCGAAAAACTCAACGCCGCGCGCAACGCCGGCGGCTGGATCGATTCGATGCGCGTGCACACGCCGGAGCCGGAAAAGCTCTACACCTGGTGGAGCTATCGCGCGCAGGACTGGCGCGCCGCCGACCGCGGCCGCCGCCTCGACCATATGTGGACCTCGGATGCGCTCGCCGATCGCATTTCAGCGATCAAGATCGCCAAGGACTATCGCGGCGCCGAGCGGCCCTCCGACCATGTGCCGGTGACGGCGACGCTGGAGATCTAGCGCCGCGCGCTATTCGCCGCCGGGGGTCTTGCCCAGCGCCTCTTTGACCGTGCCCAGTTCGCGCGTCCATTCATCGAGACGCTCGGCCATGACCGCGTGCAGTTTCTGTGCCGCCGCCGGGTAGCCTTCCAGCATCTTGCGAAACAGGTTGCGCGAAATCCGGATTACCGTCGTCGGCTCCTTGGCGATGGCGGTTGCCGGCGACACCATGTCGGTCAGCAGCGCCAGTTCGCCGATCAGCGTGCCGGGGCCGGCGGTGATTTCGCGGCCCTCGAGCGATGTTTCCGGCTCGAGCAGGATCAAGCCTCGCTGCACGATGTAGCCGCCGTCGGCGAGCTCGCCGGCGTAGAACAGCACCGCGCCGCTCGGCAGGTTGCGGCTTTCCGCGCCGATCGCGAGAACGCGCAGCGCGTTCTTGCCGAGTGCCGCCAGCGTCGGCACCTGCTCAAAGAATGCAATGTCGTCGTCGAGGGACATCAACTCATCCGGTCATTCCGGTACGCGAGCAACATGCGCGCAGCTTCGGCTCGCTGCGGTCGGCAATGGAATTCACGGCACCAGCTTGTAGCCGCCGGCTTCCGTCACCAGGATCGCGGGCGCCGCGGCATCCTTCTCCACTTTCTGCCGCAGCCGGTAGATGTGCGTCTCCAGCGTGTGTGTGGTGACGCCGGAATTGTAGCCCCAGACTTCCTGCAGCAGCGTCTCGCGCGACACCGGCTTCTGCCCGGCGCGATAAAGATAGCGTAGGATCGCGGTCTCCTTCTCCGTCAGCCGCACCTTGCTGCCTTTGGGATTGAGCAGAAGCTTGGAGCTCGGCCGGAACGTATAGGGGCCGATGGCGAAGACGGCGTCCTCGCTCGCCTCGTGCTGACGCAGCTGGGCGCGGATGCGCGCCAGCAGCACGGCGAAGCGGAACGGCTTGACGATGTAGTCGTTGGCGCCGGACTCGAGGCCGAGGATGGTGTCCGAATCGGTATCGTGTCCGGTGAGCATGATGATCGGTGCCTTGAATCCGCTCTTGCGCAGAATGCGCACGGCTTCGCGCCCGTCGACGTCGGGCAGGCCGACATCCATGATCACCAGATCGACCTGGCCGTTCTTGGCGGCCTGCACGCCTTTGGTGCCGCTGTCCACGGCGGTCGCCTCGAACTCGTCGTAAAGCGCCAATTGTTCGACCAGCGCCTCGCGCAATTCGGAGTCATCGTCGACAATCAGGATGGTGCGCTTATTGGGCATTGTCCAAAGGCCCCCATTCGGGCGCCTCGCGGCCCCCGGATTAATCGCGAAATAGAACATTCACGGCTAAAAGAGCAAGCATGAACTGGTATTTAGAGCCAGAATGGAGATTTCGGGCGTGGCGCGGGTCGGGCGTGAAACAACCTTTCGGCGGCTGACCGTTCGGCGCAAGCCGGGCGCGCCCACGCGCGGCGTGCTCGTGGCCGGCCCATTGGCGCTGCCCGTCGCGCTCGGCCGCGGCAGCATCAAGGCCAACAAGCACGAAGGCGATGGATCGACGCCGCGCGGAACGTTTCGGCTGCGCCGGTTGTGGTGGCGCGCCGACCGGCATCCGCGTCCGCCGACACAGTTGCCGGCGCGGCGAATCCAGGCCAGCGACGGCTGGTGCGAGGACCCGCGCGATCGCCGCTACAACAGGCCGGTAAAGGTTGCGCCGCACTCGAGCGCGGACCGGCTCAGGCGCCAGGATGAGCTGTACGACTTCATCATCGAGATCGACCACAACACGCGGCCACGGATCGCCGGCCGCGGCAGTGCTGTATTCATCCACGCCGCCCGCCCCGGTCTTGCGCCGACCGCCGGCTGCGTTGCGCTTAAGCTCGGCGCGTTGCGCAGGCTTCTTGGCCGCGTCGGGCCGCGCACGAAAATCATGGTTGAGTAAAAGTTAGCGGGCTGCGCGGTTACGATTGGTTAAGCATCGCAGGTGCCAGTTCCGGAATAACGATGGCATTAACAGAATAACGAGCGCACGGTGTTAATTTGATCAATGGCGTCGCGGTCTTGCGCCGCCCGATAAAAAGCCTGGGTAACGGGGCCGGCATGGACGACACTTCCCTCGCGCGCGATATGAAACCGGCGGCCGCGGACCCTGCCGAAGTTCTCGGCCGGGTGATCGCGGTCAGCGGTTCGCAGGCGACCGTCGAACTCAGCGCGCGTGCGCAAGGTCCGGAAAAGCCGACTGTCGGCAAATTCGTCGGTCTCGTCACCGGCTCGACGCTGATCGTCGGCATGGTCACCGAGATCGGCGAGCAGGCGGCCGCCGCCAATACGTACCGCAAAATTGCCTATCTCGATCTGGTCGGCGACATTCGCCTCACGCCGCCGAATACCGGCCGCTTCCAGCGCGGCGTGTCCGAATATCCGACCATCGGCGACAGCGCCGTGCTGCTGGGCGAGCGCGAGTTGCGCCTGGTCTACGGCGCGGCCGATCCCGATCACGCCCATATCGGCGATCTGCAGCAGAATCCCTCGATCGGCGTGCACATCGACATCGACAATCTGGTGAGCCGCCACTTCGCCGTGCTCGGCGCCACCGGCGTCGGCAAGTCGAGCGGCGTCGCCATCATCCTGCAGAAGATTCTCGAGACGCGGCCGAACCTGCGCATTTTCCTCGTCGACCCGCACAACGAATATGGCCGCTGCTTCGGCGACAAGGCGCAAGTCCTGACGCCGCGCAATCTGCGGCTGCCGTTCTGGCTGTTCAATTTCGAGGAAACGATCGATGCCTTTTTCGGCGGCCGTCCCGGCGTCGAGGAAGAAATCGAAATTCTCTCCGACCTCATCCCGCTGGCGAAGGCCGCCTATCTGCAATACCGCTCCGGCACCGCGGAGCGCGCGCTGAGCAAGAGAAAGGATCCGCGCGACGCCGGCTTCACCGCCGATACGCCCGTGCCCTACCGCATCGAGGATCTGATCAATCTGCTCGACGAGCGCATGGGCAAGCTCGACGCCCGCGCCCAGCGTGTCACCATCCATCGCCTGATGACGCGCATCCAGACCTTCCGCAACCACCCGCGCTACGCCTTCATGTTCGAGAACGCGAATATCGGCGGCGACACCATGGCGGAGATCCTCGGCCATCTGTTCCGCCTGCCGCCGGAAGGCAAGCCGATGACCATCATGCAGCTCGCCGGCTTCCCCGCCGAGGTGGTCGACTCGGTGGTGTCGGTGCTCTGCCGCATGGCCTTCGACTTCGGCCTGTGGAGCGACGGCGTGGCACCGTTGCTGTTCGTGTGCGAGGAGGCGCACCGCTACGCGCCCTCCGACAAGAAAATCGGCTTCGGGCCGACCCGCCGCGCGCTGTCGCGCATCGCCAAGGAAGGCCGCAAATACGGGGTTTTCCTCGGGCTGATCACCCAGCGTCCGGCGGAAATTGACCCCACCATCATTTCCCAGTGTTCGACGCTGTTCTGCATGCGGCTGTCGAACGAGCTCGACCAAGCGTTGATCCGCTCGGCGGTCTCCGACGCGGCGGAGAACCTGCTCACGTTCATCCCCTCGCTCGGCGTGCGCGAGGTCTTCACCTTCGGCCCCGGGGTCGCGGTGCCGACGCGCATGCGCTTCATCGAGATCGCCGAAAGCGTCCGCCCGAACAGCGAAGCGGCGGGCAACACGCGCTCCGATGCCGGCACCAATATCAGCCGCGATCTGCTCGCGGGCGTCATCGATCGCTGGCGCAACTCCAGCATGAGTCAGCGCGCCGGCGACGAGGAAGACTACGTTTCGCCGCTCGATGCACCGGCCCTGCAGCCCGCGGCGGCGGCGCCGCCCGCCTATGTGCCGCCGCCGCCCGCAGCCCGGCCGGCACCGCCTTTGGGCGCCGGCTTGCGTGCTACGCCGCCGCCTCCGCCCGCGCCGGGCGCCGCGCGTCCCAACGTGCTGCGCAAGCCGCTCGAAGGCGGCAGCGCCTACCCGCTGTCGAACACGCAGCCGCCAAACCCGCCCGGCAGCCCGGGCCTGCCGTCGCGCTTCAGATAGTGGCTACTTCCGTCCGACCAGGTCGACCAGCGCCGACATGCCGGCGTGACCGCTGCCTTCAGTGACCTCGCTGTCGTGCTCGCTAATCTCGAGCGAGGAAAAATCCGCAAACGCCGCCTCCAACAGCTCGCGGGTGTAGAGCCGCGCGACGTCGGACGGCCCGCCGGTTTTATATTCGAGCTGCTTGGGCCTGTAACCCTGCAGCAGCAGCAAGCCGCCCGGCTTGAGCGTGCGCTTGATGCCGGCGAAAATTTTCGTCCGCTGCGGCGGCGTCGCGAATTGAAAGAAGATCGCGGCCACCACGTCGAATTCCGCGGGCGGCCAGCGCCAGTCGGTCAGGTCGGCAAGCTCGAAGCGCACGGAGACGCCGCGTTCGCGCGCGAGGGCGCGTGCTTTCTCCTGCGCGACCGGCGAAAAATCGGTCGAAAGCACGTTAAGCCCTTGCTCGGCGAGGAACACGCCGTTGCGGCCCTCGCCGTCGGCAATCGCCAGCGCGCTGCCGCCCTTGGGCAGCAAATGCGCCTGCGCCTTGAGAAACGCATTCGGCGCCGTGCCGAACAGATAACCGGGCGTGGCAAAACGCTGTTGCCAACGGTCGAATTCGGGGTCGTCGCTCATGGCCGCTCTCCGAAAATGGCGCTGCCGACGCGCACATGGGTGGCGCCGAGCTCGATGGCGGTGGCAAAATCCGCGCTCATGCCCATCGACATCAATGCGAGCCCATTGCGCGCTGCGATCTTGGCGGTGAGCGCAAAGTGCGGGCCCGGCGCCTCGGTCACCGGCGGAATGCACATCAGCCCGGAAATCGCCAACCCGTATTTGTCGCGGCAGTCGCGCAGAAACGCATCGGCATCCTGCGGCAGCACGCCGGCCTTCTGCGGCTCGGCGCCGGTGTTGATCTGCACGAACAACAGCGGTTGCCGCGACTGCTTGCCGATTTCCTTGGCCAGCGCTTCGGCGAGGCTCGGCCGGTCGACGGAATGAATGGCGTCGAACAGCGCCACCGCTTCCTTCGCCTTGTTGGATTGCAGCGGCCCGATCAGGTGCAACGCGAGGCCCGGATGCTTGGCCAGCAGCGGCGGCCATTTGGCCTTGGCCTCCTGGACACGGTTTTCACCGAACACGTGCTGGCCGGCGGCGATGACAGGCTCGATGGCGTCGGCGTGATGCGTCTTGGACACCGCAACGAGCGTGACCGAGGCCGGATCGCGGGAGGCATCGCGGCAGGCGCGCGCGATCTCGGCTTGCACGGCGGCAAGACGATCGCCGGCATTGTCGGCACGGTTTACGGTCATCTCTCTAATGCCAGCCATTGGGGTGCGTTCGTCAAGCCGTCTTGCGCTGCTTTTGCGGTTCGTCATCGGAGCCATTGGCAGCGGCGGCCTGGCTCGCTAGCCTGCATCATAAGCAAAACGAGGAAACTGCCCATGCGCCGCGCTCTGTCGGCCGCAGCGGCTGCATTGACGGCGCCGCTGCTCATCGTCCCGGCCACGGCCCAGCCCGCCGTCAACGGCGCCGATCAATTTCGCGCATCCTGCGCCACCTGCCACGGCGCCGACGGCCGTGGCGATGGGCCGATGGCCAAGCTGCTGACGGTGAAGCCCGCGGATCTCACGCAGCTCGCCAAGCGCAATGACGGCAGGTTTCCGGCGGAAAGGGTGACCGACGTCATCGACGGCCGCACCGAAGTGCGCGGCCACGGCACGCTCACGATGCCGGTCTGGGGCGTCATCTACGAGATGCAGGTCGCCCGCGATTACGGCCCCTATGGCAGCGAATCGGTGGTGAAGGCGCGCATCGC
>DATJYA010000020.1:0-4324 GCA_035499835.1 Pseudolabrys sp. | reverse complement strand
CGCGGCGCTTGCCGCGCTGACCGTTGCCGCCAGCCTGACCTTTGCCAATGGCGAGGCGCAGGCCCACCACGCCCACTGGGGCCCCGGGATCGGGCTCGGCTTTGCCGCCGGCGCGCTGATCGGCGCCGCGGCCGCCTCCAGCGCGTACGCCACGCCGGCTTATGGCTATGCCGACTGCCGTTACGTCCAGCGCTACGACCGCTGGGGCAACCTGCGCACGGTCCGCGTCTGCGACGTCGATCCTTACTGAGCATTTTGCGATCGGCGCCGCCTCGCCGATTTTGCCGGCACGCCGGTCCAGCCGCCCGCCCGACTTGTCCCCTCGGGCGGGCCAAGCTTTTTTGCCGCGCGTGTTGCGTCATGCGAACCTGGCGGCTCTTGCCTATAGCGTAATCATTTCACATTGATGCGGCTGCTGCCTGCACGGCGCGCTCCCTCTCCCCCATAGCCCGTCGAAGACGGGCGTAAAGGCCCTTTACGGGGAGAGGGTTGGGGTGAGGGGGCAAGTGCCTCTCGATAGGCTGTAACCCCTCACCCGGATCGCGTGCCGCGATCCGACCTCTCCCTATGGGAGAGGTGAAGAAAGCTCCCGATACGACCGATTCAAAATCAACAGACGCCGCTTCAAATGCCGTCGCCTGGCCGTGGCCCGCTCGCCGCAACGCTCATCGCCAGCACGCGGGACACATGCAGCGCCTCGCGGCCCGCGCCATCGTGGATCTGATGCCGGCAGGAGGTGCCGTCGGCGACGACGAGCGCATCGGGCGGCGCCTTGCGCACCGCCGGCAGCAGCGACAGCTCGGCCATCTTCAGCGACACATCGACGGTGTCGGCGCCATAACCGAAGGCGCCGGCCATGCCGCAGCAGCTCGATTCGATGGTCTCGACGGCGAGTTCGGGCACCAGCCTGAGCGCGCCTTCGACCGCGCCCATGACGTCGAAGGCCTTCTGGTGGCAATGGCCGTGCAGCAGCGCCTTTTTCGGCAGCGGGCCGAGCGGCAGATTGAGCCGGCCTTCTTTCTTCTCGCGCGCGAGGAATTCCTCGAACAGCTCGGCTTTCGCCGCCAGCGCCCCGGCGGCGTCGCTGCGCAACAGTGCCGGCATCTCGTCGCGAAAGCCGAGCAGGCAACTCGGCTCGAGGCCGATCACCGGCATGCCGCGCTCGATGTAAGGCAGCAGCGCGGTCAGCGTGCGCTCCATTTCGCGCTTGGCCTCGTGCACTGCGCCGACAGAGAGGAAGGTGCGGCCGCAGCAGAGCGGGCGCTCGTTGCCGTCCGCAGGCAGCGCCGCATGCACACGATAGCCGCCGGCGGCGAGCACGCGCGCCGCCGCTTCGAGATTTTCCCGCTCGAAATAGCGGTTGAAGGTATCGGCGAACAGCACCACGTCGCGCGCAAGATCGCCTTGGGCGTCCCCCGCGTAGCGCCAGTCGGAACGATCGCAGTAAATATCCTCGCGCCATTGCGGCAGGCTGCGCGCGGCGGAAAAGCCGGTCATACCCTGGGTTATGTCGCGCAAGGTGCGCGAACCATTTCGTAGATTGGCAAGCCAGGCGTATTTCGCCGCCATCGGCGCATAGCGCGGCAGATAGCCGACCAGCCGGTCATGCAGCGACAGCCCGTGCTTGGCGGAACGCGCGGCCTGCACCTCGATCTTCATGCGCGCCATGTCGACGCCGGTCGGGCACTCGCGGCGGCAGGCCTTGCAGGAGACGCAATATTGAAGCGTTTCCGCCATTTCGTCGGACGCGAGGGCATCCGGTCCGAGCTGGCCGCTGACGGCAAGCCGCAGCGTATTGGCACGGCCGCGGGTGACGTCGCGCTCGTCGCGGGTGACGCGGTAGGATGGGCACATGGCGCCGCCGGCCAATTTGCGGCAGGCGCCGTTGTTGTTGCACATCTCCACCGCGCCCTGGAAACCGCCGCCGCTGCCGGGAAACGCCGACCAGTCGAGATGCGTCGCGATGTCCTCGCCGTGATAGCCGGGCGCGTAACGGAAGAGCGAGCGGTCGTCGAATTTCGGCGGCCGCACCACCTTGCCGGGATTGTAGAGGCCCTTGGGATCGAAGCGGTCCTTGACCTCCTCGAAGGCACGGGCGAGCCGCGAGCCGAACATCGGCTCGTTGAATTCGGAACGCACCAGGCCGTCGCCGTGCTCGCCGGAATGCGAACCCTTGTATTCGCGCACCATGGCGAAGGCCTCTTCGGCGATCTCGCGCATGGCGTGGACATCCTTGTCCAGCCGCAGATTGAGGACCGGGCGCACATGCAGACAGCCGGAGCCGGCATGCGCGTACCAGGTGCCGCGGGTGCCGTGTTTCTCGAAGATGTCCGTCAGCCGGCTGGTGTAATCGGCAAGGTGCTCGAGCGGCACCGCGCAATCCTCGACAAAGGAGACGGGCTTTCCCTCCTCCTTCATCGACATCATGATGTTGAGGCCGGAGGTGCGCAGCTCGGTGATCGCGGCCTGCAGTTCCGGGTTGAGCACTTCGACCACGCCGCCCCATTTGTCGCCCGCCTTGTCCCAGGCAAAGCCGAGATCGCCGATCACCGCCTTGAGCATCCGCAGCCGGCGCAGGTTCTCCTCATGGTCGGGCTCGCCGAACTCGACCAGCAGGATGGCCGCCGGCGTCTCGCGCACGAACTTGTCGAGCGTGAGCTTAAAGATCGGAATCTCGCGGGCAAGCTCGATCAGGGTGCGGTCGATCAGTTCGACGCCGATCGGCAACAAGTGCACGATGCTGCGCGTCGCTTCCATCGCCGCGCGGAAGCTGCCGAAATGCACGGCGCCGACGGCGCGGCGGCCGAGCAGCGGCGCGAGCTTCAATTCGATCCGGGTGGAGAAGCCGAGCGTGCCTTCCGAGCCGACCAGCACATGGGCGAGATTGACGTCGTTCTTCCCCGGCACCAGCGCGTCGAGATTGTAGCCGCCGACGCGGCGCTGCACCTTGGGGAAGCGCGCGGCGATCTCGTCCTTCTCGCGCTCGCCGATCGCCAAGAGGTCCCTGGCCAGTGGCCGCAGCAGCGGCGGAACGTCGTTGAGGCTGCCGCCGATCGGGCCGAAATGGCCGAGCGTGCCGTCGGCGAGAACCGCGTCGATGGAGATGACGTTGTCGCGCGTGGTGCCGTAGCGCATGGAGCGGCCGCCGCAGGAATTGTTGCCGGCCATGCCGCCGATGGTGGCGCGCGAGGAGGTCGAGATGTCGACCGGGAACCAGAGGCCGTGGGCCTTGAGCTGACGATTGAGGTCGTCGAGCACGATGCCCGGCTCGACGCTGCAGCGCTGCCGCTTGACGTCGACATCGACGATACGCGTGAGGTATTTCGAGCAATCGACCACCAGCGACGGGCCGACCGTCTGCCCGGCCTGCGAGGTGCCGCCGCCGCGCGCCAGAACGGTTGCGCCTTCCGCCCGGGCAATGCCTATCGCCCGTTCGGCTTCCTCTATCGTGCGCGGGGCGACCACGCCCACCGGCTCGATCTGGTAATGCGAGGCATCGGTGGCATAGCGGCCGCGGGTGAAGCGGTCGAACCAGACTTCACCGGTCAAATCCGCCTTCAGCCGCCGTTCCAGGCCGGGCATGATTACCGCCACGGCGCCATTCCTGTCTGCGTCAAATTGGGCCTATGCGAGAAGGGCTTGTTTGCTCTGAGGAAAACCGCTTGACCGCAATGTTACATTTATAGTTCATCGCCACCAAGCGCCGCTCCCAAAGCCGGGACGGGCCGTGGCCAGGCCACGACAATTCACGACAAGCCGCGCTTCAGGAGCGAATGACAATGGCTCAGAATTCCTCGCGTCCGGTTGGACGCCACTTTTTGCATATTCCCGGACCGACGCCGCTGCCCGACCGCGTGCTGCGGGCGATGGACACGCCGATCATCGACCATCGCGGCCCGGAATTTGCGCGACTCGCGAAGAAATGCCTCGAGGGGATCAAGACCATCTTCAAGACCGCCAACCCGGTGATCATCTACACCGCCACCGGAACCGGCGCCTGGGAAGGCGCGCTGGTCAACACCATGTCGCCCGGCGACAAGGTGCTGATGGTGGAGACCGGCCAGTTCGCCACGCTGTGGAAGAAGATGGCGGAGAGTCTCGGCCTCCAGACCGAATTCATCGGCGGCGACTGGCGCACCGGCGTCGATCCCGCGCGGGTCGAAGCGCGGCTGCGCGAAGACAAGAAGCACGAAATCAAGGCGGTCTGCTTCCTGCACAACGAGACCTCGACCGGCTGTCTGTCGTCGGTTGCCGACGTGCGCAAGGCGGTCGACCGCGCCGGCCATCCGGCGCTGCTGATGGTCGACACGATTTCCTCGCTGGC
>DATJYA010000019.1:0-4093 GCA_035499835.1 Pseudolabrys sp. | reverse complement strand
GCGCCCGCGGCGATCGCCGGTGCCAGAGAAGTGGTGAAGATGAAGCCGGCGGCATAAGAGCGGATCGCATCACAACAGGCTTTGGTGGCAGCGATATAACCGCCCATCACCCCGAAGCCCTTGGCGAGCGTGCCGTTGATGATGTCGATGCGCTGCATCACGCCTTCCCGCTCGGCGACACCGCCGCCGCGCGGGCCGTACATGCCGACCGCGTGCACTTCATCGATATAGGTCATGGCACCGTAGCGCTCGGCGAGATCGCAGATGGCATGCACCGGCGCCACGTCGCCGTCCATCGAATACAGGCTCTCGAACACGATCAACTTCGGCCGCGCCGAGTCGGCGGCTTTCAGCAGCTCTTCGAGATGGCCGACATCGTTGTGCCGCCAGATCTGCCTTTCGCAGCCGGACTGGCGTACACCCTCGATCATCGAATTGTGGTTGAGCGCGTCGGACAGGATCAGGCAATTCGGCAGCAGCCGGGCGATGGTGGCGATGCCGGTCTGGTTCGACACGTAGCCCGACGTGAACACCAGCGCCGCCGGCTTGCCATGCAGGTCGGCGAGTTCGCGCTCGAGCTCGACCAGCGGATGATTGGTGCCGGCGATATTGCGGGTGCCGCCGGCGCCGGTGCCCATGCGCGCCGCTGCTTCCACCATGGCGCCGATCACTTTGGGGTGCTGGGCCATGCCGAGGTAATCGTTGGAGCACCAGATCACGACGTCGCGCGGGCCTTCCGGCGAGTGCCAGCGGGCATGAGGAAAGCGGCCGGCGATGCGTTCGAGGTCGGCAAAGACGCGATAACGGCGTTCATCCCGCAGTTTCGCCAGGGCGGAAGCAAAATAGGCCTTGTAATCCATGTGTTTTTCTTTCCCACCCCGCAACAATCCCCCCGTTTTTTAGAAGGGTTCCAGGGCATTTGTCGAGGCGAGAATTGTTACATTTCGCAATACGGCATTGATGAAGATCAAGTGCCTATGTCCTGCCCCGCCGCCGCAAGGGGCGCGAGGTCGAGATGTCCGGCCATGCCGGCCAGCAGCAGCGCGCCGATGTGAAGCTGCAGGACGAACTCGCCGCTGCGGATCAGGCGCGCGAGCTCGGCGGGTGCGACCAACTTCGCCTCGATGCCCGGTTCCGCCGGTCCGCCGCTTGCGGCCGCGGCCTCGACGAAGAACGAGTGCACCCGGTTCGACAGCCGCGCCGTGCACGGTGCATAGACGCCGAGCGCATGGACCTTGCGCGCGGCAAGGCCGGTCTCTTCCATGAGCTCGCGGGCGCAGGCTGTGGCCGCGTCTTCGCCGGGGTCGACCAGGCCGGCCGGCAATTCCCAGGTGAAGGTCTCCAGCGCCGGCCGGTACTGCCGCACGATCGGGATGCGCCCGTCCGGCGTCACGGCGACGATGGCGAGATAATCCTGCTGGCCGACGGCGTGGTAGAGTTCCGGCTTGGCGCCGGCCGAAAATTCCACCTCGCGCTCGATGATCGACATCCACGGCGATACGCGCGTTGAGCGCCGGCTGAGGATTTTCGGATGATCGTCGGCCATGATGGTTATCCCGACGTCATCGGATGACGTTTGCGCCTTTGAGTTCACCCCAGACGTCGAACACCGGCTTGCCCTTGAAATCGGCCTGACGGTAGGCGGCATGCGGCGCGCACAGGATCATGAGGTCGCTTTTGTCGATCACTTCGTCGAGCGGCTTGATCTCCGGGTCGGTGGTGACGAACGGGTCGGTGGTGAGGACCGCGCGGGTCTGCCCGCTCAGCACGTTCTTGAACTTGTAGCTGAGCGAAGCGCGAACGTCGTCGCTTTCGGCCTTGAACGCCATGCCGAGCAGGCCGACGGTCACGTTGGGGAAGTCGAAGCGGTGCTTGAGATCGTCGATGATGTGCAGCACCAGTCCCTCATTGATCAGCAGCGCCGCGTGACCGAGGCCGAACTGATTGCGCGCGAAGGCCGCGAGCTGCATCGTATCCTTGACCAGGCAGGGCCCGGCGGCGAAGCCCGGCCGCGGGATCGCTTTCAGCCGCGGATAGTTGTGCTTCATCGCTGTGAGCACACGGCTGTAGTCGACGCCGGCCGATTTGGCGACCAGATAGAATTCGTTGGTGGCGGCGAACTCGATGTAACGGTAGGCGTTGCTGAACAGCTTGGCGAATTCCGCCTCCAGCGGCGAAACCACCACCACCTCCGGAGTAATGCGCTCGAACAGCGCGACGGCGTCACGCTCGGCGTCGGGCGTGCAGCCGGAAACGATCTGCGGCATGGCGCGCAATTCCTTGAGCCCGAAGCCCTGCACTACGCGCTCGGGGCAGAACGCGACCCTGAGTTTGCGGCCCTTGGCCTTCAGGTAGGACGCCAGCCAGTCGGTGGTGCCGGGGAACACCGTGGAGCGCAGCACCACGAGCTGCCCGTCGACGAGCCGCGGCAGCAGGTCGTCGAAGCAGGCCTGCACCACGCGGCGCACGGGATTGAGGAATTCGTCGATCGGCGTGCCGATGGTGACGATCACCGGCCCACTGGTCGAGATGCGGTCGGCGGCGCTGGTGAAGACCAGGCGGCTTTCGGCAAGAGCCTTGGCGAGCACGCTTTCCGCGCCGTCTTCGATGAAGGGAAGGCGGCCGCTCTTGAGCGTGTCGAGGCTTTTCTGGTTGAGATCGTTGACGTTGACGCGCAGGCCCGCTTCGGCGAGCGCCAGCACCAGCGGGATACCGACATGGCCGGCGCCGCCGACCACGGTGATGTCGGCATTGTCGACGGTGGTCGGCGTATTGGCGGACGTGATCGCGGGGCGGATGGTCATGGGCGAACTATAGGAGGTCGACGCCGGACATTCTACAGCACCCGTGGCGCCGGCAGCGGCGTGATCAGCCGGCCGCGAAAGCCCTTGGCCCTGAGCTTCGGCGCCAGCTCGTCGGCAATGTGCCAGGAGAAAATCACCGCGGCATCGGGCTGATCGGCGAACAGCCTGGTCTCGTCGACCACCGGAATTTGCGTGCCGGGCATGTATTTGCCGATCTTCAGCGAGCCGGGGACCTCGCAGACATAGTCGATGATGGCCTCGTCGAGGCCGACATAATTGACCAGTGTGCTTGCCCGCGACGGTGCGCTGATGCCGGCGATGCGGGCGCCTTTTTCCTTGAGCTCGCGCAGCAGCGACAGCAGCCGCAGCTTCGACAGCATGACGTCGCGCTTGAACTCCGCAAGCCGCTTGGCAAGCGCATCGCCGCGCGGCTCGGCCGCCAGCATGCGCCGCACGCTCTCCTGCACCGTGCGCGTGCCGCGGCGCGCCGCATAGACGCGGATCGAGCCGCCGTGGCTCGGGATCGGCCGCGCATGAAACACCTCGAGCTCGTGCATCTCCAGAAGATGCTTGAGACTCGCCAGCGAATAGTAGCGCAGGTGCTCGTGATAGATGGTGTCGTATTGCAGCGTGTCGATGAGGCCGATGAGATAGTGCGATTCGGAAATGAACACGCCGTCCGGTCCCAGCATCTCGACGATGCCGTCGACGATCGCATGCACGTCCTCGATATGGGCAAAGCAGTTGGCGGCGGTGACCACGCGCGCGGCTCCATGCTCGCGCTTGACCTCGCGTGCGGCATCGATGCCGAAATAGCGCTTAATGGTGGGAATGCCGCGGCCGTTGGCGATGTCGCCGACGTCGGTCGGCTCGATGCCGAGCGCGCGGTGGCCCGCCGCCTTGAAATTCGCCAGCAGCGTGCCGTCGTTGGAGCCGATATCGACGACGAGATCGTCGCTGCCCAGGCCCAGCATGCTGGCGGCTTCGCGCTGCAGCTCGGCGAAATTGTCGCGCAGCAATTTGGTGGTGCCGCTGGTGTAGGGATATTCCGGCGGGAAGATGATCGCCGGATCGACGGCAAGCCCGAGCTGCACCAGGTCGCAGTTGGGGCAATGCAGCAGTTTGGTCGGGAACCAGGGCTGCTGATACGCCACCGTGCCGATCGCCACCATCTGGTTGACCGGCGGCATGTAGCCGAGCGAAAGCACCGCGTTGAGCGGCTCGTGCCCGCAGACCTGGCAGGCCTCGACGGGGACGCTTGCCGCCGTGCCGGCGGCGCGGGCGACTTT
>DATJYA010000018.1:0-3124 GCA_035499835.1 Pseudolabrys sp. | reverse complement strand
TTCCCCAATCTCGGCATGAAGGTGAAGCCGCACGCCATTCTCGAAGTCCGCACCGGCGACGGCAAGGTCGTCTGGCGTTTCGACCGTGACGGACCGAAGCCGAAGCGCGCGCTGTCGCAACAAGTGGCCGGCGACATGATCAAGATGATGAACAGCGTGGTCGAGAACGGCACCGGCCGCCGCGCCCGCCTCGACGGCATTGCCGCCGCCGGCAAGACCGGCACCACCAACGATTTTCGCGACGCCTGGTTCATGGGTTACACCGGCAACTTCGTCTGCGGCATATGGATGGGCAACGACGACTATTCCTCGACCAACCGCATGACCGGCGGCGCCCTGCCGGCGATGACCTGGCACAACATCATGGACTATGCGCATCAGGGCATCGAACTCAAACAACTGCCCGGCGTTGCGGTGCCGCCGGCGCGGCCAGCAGAGGCCTTTGCCGAGTCGAAATCGAAATCGAGCGAACCGCCGCCACGGCGGCCGATCACGCTGAGCAAGCGCGGCGCCGAAATTCTCGTTCAGGTCGAGCATATGATGGACGATGCCAGCCGCGCGCTCGGGCCGTTACCGTCGGCGCTCTCGGCCGAACCCAAGAAGGAAGCCGTGGCACCCCAGAAAATCGACGCCATGGCGACGGCGCTGGAAGGCAAATCCTTCGATCTTGGCGGCCGAAACTGATTAGCCGCCGCACGGACGCCAGCGTAATGTCGGCGACCGTCGAATCAATCATACTGCTCCCGAGCTGACCGTGCGCCTGCTTCTTGGATCGCTTTTCGCCTTTTTAGTTGCCGCCGTTGTCGGGCTCGGCACCACCTATTTTGCCCTCAGCCGCGGCGCCGCCTTCGGCGGTCTTACGATCGGCAGCTGGACCGCCTGGCCAAAGAGCGGCACCATTGACGCCGATCCTTACGCGCGCGCGTCGGTCGCCCGTACCGGGCAATTACCGATGGCGCTCGGCGACGGCGTTTCATTTTCCGCCAGAACCGATGACCGCGGCCGCGCTCTCGACGGACGCTGCAACGTCCTCATCTCCGGAGTGACACCAGCGGCGCGGTTCTGGACACTGACGCTCTACAATACGAAAGGCGAACTGGTGGCCAATTCGGTCGGCCGGTACGGTTTCACCAGCGAGGAAATCGTTCGCAACGCCGACGGCGGCTTCGCGATCGATGTGGCGCCGCGCGCCAATCCAGGTAATTGGCTGCCGACCGGCGGCGTCGAGCGCTACGAGCTTGTCCTGCGTTTCTACGACACCGCGATCGGCGTTGCCACCCGTGCCAGCCGCGAGGTGCCGATGCCGGTGATCAAGACAAGGAGCTGCCCATGACGCGCTGGCTGCTTCTTCTGCTCGGCGGGGCCCTGCTCGGCGGTATTGTGCATCTCGCCACGGTCATGACGCTTCCGCGTACCGCTACGCACGACGCCTATTCCCGCCTCGCCGGCACGGCGCCGGTCAACGCCGTCGTCGCGTTGCCGTCGCCGTCGCCGGACAGCGCCGTGATGCCGTTCATGGATCCAGCCTTTGTCAGCGCCGTCTGCCGCTACGACCTCACGGCCGGTCCGCTGAAGCTTCGGGTGCCGGTCGGCCCCGCCTATACGTCGGTGTCGTTCTATACGCGTCTGGATGTCGCCTATTACGCCATCAACGACCGTGCCGCCGGACGCCGCGTCATCGAGCTCGACCTGATGACGACGGAACAGCACAACGAGATGCCCGAGGAAGAAGATGTCACCGCAGCCGACCGCCTGATCGTGGAATCGCCGACGCCGACCGGGCTGATCGCGATCCGTGCGCTGGCACCCGAGCCGGGCCAGTTGCCGATGGCGCGCGCCTCGCTCGCCGGCGCCCGGTGCGAGCGCCAGGACCTGGCCAAGATTTCGAGAAGGGGTCAGTAGGCGGTGACCATGAGCGGCGCGAAAGCCGGCGGCAAGGCGGTGCGATATCGATCCTCGGCCGCCTGCAGATGATTGAGCAGGAGCTCAACCTGTGCGGCTTCCCGCGAAGGCGTCATGATGACCAGCCGCTCAAGCGCAAAGCGATAGGACGTGACACGCTGGCTCAGTGAGTCGCGCACCCAGGCAACGATGCAATCATTCTCGCGGTTGCGCCGCAAGGCGTTCGCGCGCTCGGACGCGCTCAATTCCGAGATGTAGCTCAGACTCTTGCGCCGCTTGGCGTCGATGTCGACGACGCGCGCCGCAGTCTCGAAGAACTGTGGCAGGCGGGTCGTGTCGTTGCGGATATCGTCGATGAGCTGCGCATAACGCGTGGTCGGCGAGCGATCGTCGGTTGCCAGGAGCCGTGCGGCATAGATAGTGCGGTCGTAATGACCCGGATGGTAATTGCCGATCAGGCCGTATTCGCGAAGTACGCTGTCCCATTTCTGCCGGTCGTAAGGCGGCTCGATCAGCGGAAAGGCAAGATCGCGGAGCTGGCGTTCGTCGTCGGTCAGCCCGAATGTCGATGCGGGATGAGGCGCAACAGCGGCAGGGCCGATCCAGTCATGAATGCTGTCGCTGACCAGCGAGGGCCGCACTTCGCCGAAATCGTAATTGGGAGTCCCGCAACCCGCCAGCAGCGGGAGCGAGGCAAACACAAAAAGTCCGCGACGCCAGAAGCACCGGCCGATGGGCGGCTGCGACAATGCCGGCATCGGTCGCTGCCGTTCGCGTCAGCGCGCGAGACGGCGGCGGCGGCGGCGACCGGTCCCGTTGCCGGTCTGCGGCTCAAGGCCGTTGGACCCGTCCGGATCGCGTTCGATACGGATTACCGGAAGGATGATCACGGTGGCGGGTTCGGTATTGGCATCGACATATTTGCCGCCGCGTGCGCAGCCCGCCTCGTCGGGAAACCGGATAACTTCGCCCATTACAGTCCCCTTTTTCCGATCCGCTCCGGCCCGTTCGACCTGCCGCTTCGGCGCCTTGCTGCAATTAAAGGGGTTGCAAGGTTAACGCTCCGCTAACGCGCCCCGATTATTGTGAGCCCACGGTTGTAGGGCGTATCGGCAATGGCGAAGTCTCCTGTGTATTCCCCCCTCGACGGGCTGGTCGATCTTGCGTGCCGCGACGGCGTCGAAATTCGCCCCACTTTATTGCGCGTCCTCACCGATCTTTA
>DATJYA010000017.1:0-6999 GCA_035499835.1 Pseudolabrys sp. | reverse complement strand
CGTCTTTCCGATGCTGATCCGCTTCTCGCTGCACATGCAGCAGCCGGGCGATGAGGGCAACGCCTCGATCGTGCTGCTGCCCAAGGTCGGCGAATATCTGTCGCTGATGATGTCGCTGGTGCTCGCCTTCGGCGTCGCCTTTCAACTGCCGGTGATCCTGACGCTGCTCGGCCGCGTCGGCATCATCACCTCGGATCAGCTGAAGTCGAAGCGGCGCTATTTCGTCGTCGGCGCCTTCGTGCTCGCCGCTGTGCTGACGCCGCCGGATGTCTTGAGCCAGATGTCGCTCGCGGTGCCGCTCTTGCTGCTCTACGAGGGCTCGATTCTGTCGGTGCGCGTCGTGGAGAAGCGCGCGGCGGCCGAGGCTGCGGCGAAGGCTGCCGAAGAGGCGGCGTCGGCGAGTGCAAAGCCGGCGGAGTAAGGTTCAGCGTCATTCCGGGTTCGCCGCTTCGCGGCGCCCCGGAAGGACAGTGTCTTGCCTTAGGCCACGCTTGCCTTAGCAAGGCGCCTCTGACTAAGAAGCCCGCCATGTACGACATCAAATGGATTCGCGAGCACCCGGAGGCCTTCGACCGCGGCCTGACGCGGCGTGGGCTCAAGCCGCTGTCCGCCAAGCTGCTTGCGCTCGACGAGACGCGGCGCGCGCTGATCCTCAAGCTCGAACAGGCGCAGGCGCGGCGCAATGCGGCGTCGAAGGAGATCGGCCAGGCCAAGGCCAAGAAAGACGAGGCGGCGGCGCAGAAGCTGATGGCCGAGGTCGCTGAATACAAAACATCGATCCCGAAGATGGAGGCGGACGAGAAAGCGGCCGTCGAGGCGCTGAATAAGGAGCTGGCGCAAATTCCCAATACGCCGGCGGACGATGTGCCTGACGGCGCCGACGCCGGCGGGAATGTCGAGCATCACGTCTTCGGCGCCAGGCGCAATTATGCTTTCACGCCCAGGCAGCATTTCGAATTGGGCGAAGCGCTCGGCCAGATGAATTTCGAACTGGCTGCCAAACTCTCCGGCGCGCGCTTCGTCGTCTTGCAGAAAGGGCTGGCGCGGCTAGAGCGCGCGCTCGGGCAATTTTTTCTCGATACGCATACGAGCGAGAAGCACGGATACAGCGAGGTCAACCCGCCTCTTCTGGTGCGCGACGAAGTGATGTTTGGGACGGCGCAGTTACCGAAATTTGCGGAAGATCAATTCTCTGCGGGGCGACGTCTAAGCGAAGAGGAATATGAAAGCAGGGTCAAGCAAGCGGAGACCAGCGCTCCAGGTCCTTATGTGCGCGGTCTGATGAGATTTATGGTGAGCACGACTGACGATTTTTGGCTCATCCCCACCGCAGAAGTCCCGCTCACCAATTTCGTCCGTGATTCCATCGTCGATGAATCGAAGCTGCCGCTGCGGCTGACCGCCTGCACGCCGTGCTTCCGCGCCGAAGCCGGCGCCGCCGGCAAGGACACCCGCGGCATGATCCGCCAGCACCAGTTCACCAAGGTCGAGCTCGTCTCCGTCACCACGCCCGATAAGAGCAAGGAGGAGCATGAGCGCATGCTCGCCTGCGCCGAAGAAGTGTTGAAGAAACTCGATCTGCATTACCGCGTGGTCACGCTGTGCACCGGCGACATGGGCTTTGCCGCGCAGAAGACCTACGACATCGAGGTCTGGCTGCCGGGGCAGAACGCCTATCGCGAGATTTCCTCCTGCTCGAACTGCGGCGAGTTCCAGGCCCGCCGCATGGACGCGCGCTACAAGGGCAAGGACGGCAAGGTCAAAGGCCCCGTGCACACGCTCAACGGCTCCGGCGTCGCCGTCGGCCGCGCGCTCATCGCGGTGATGGAAACCTACCAGCAGGACAACGGCGCCATCGCCGTGCCCGAGGCGCTCAAGCCCTACATGGGCGGCGTGACGGTGATCGAGAAAGTCGGATGAAGTCGTTGCGGTCTATAAGGCTTGCGTGTCCCGGACGCGGTGCAGCACGAAGTGGCGCACCGCTGATCCGGGACCCGTCTTTTTTTCGTCAGCAAACGATCTGGGTCCCGGTTCTGCAGCGCGCCGCTTCGCGCTGCGCTGCGCCCGGGACACGAGGCCGTTGATGCGCGTCCTCATCACCAATGACGACGGCATCCACGCGCCGGGCCTCAGCGCCTGCGAGGCGATCGCGCGGGCGCTGTCCGACGAGGTGTGGATCGTGGCGCCGGAAACCGACCAGTCGGGCGTTTCGCATTCGCTGTCGCTCAACGATCCGCTGCGCCTGCGCGAGGTCGGCGAGCGGCATTTCGCGGTCAAGGGCACGCCGACCGACTGCGTCATCATGGGCGCGCGCCACATCATGAAGCAGATCCCCGACCTGGTGTTGTCGGGCGTCAATCGCGGGCGCAATTGCGCCGAGGACGTGAGTTATTCGGGCACCGTGGCCGGCGCCATGGAAGGCACCGTGCTCGGCATTCCCTCCTTCGCGCTGTCGCAGGCCTACGCCTTCACCACCAAGCACGCGCCCTACTGGGAGACGGCGATCAAGCACGCGCCCGATCTCGTCCGCCGCGTGCTGGCGGCCGGCATGCCGCGCGACGTGCTGGTTAATATCAATTTCCCGGATTGTCCGCCCGGCGAGGTCGCCGGCGTTTCCGTTGCCACCCAGGGCAAGCGCGACCAGGAGCTGCTGCGCATCGATGCGCGTCACGACGGCCGCGGCAATCCCTATTACTGGATCGCTTTCGGCCGCGGCGGCATCGCCGGCGCCGCGCAAGGCAGCGATCTTGCCGCGCTCAACGACAAGCGCATTTCGGTGACGCCGTTGCGGCTCGACATGACCGACGAGCCGTTCATGACGCAGCTGGCGCAGCTATTCGGCTAGGAGTCATGCCGTGGCCAAAACGGCGGCGAGCGTCTTCCGCAACTGCTCGCTCTGGAACGGCTTCTGCAAGGCCGGACGGTCGCGATAGGGCTCGGCGAGGCTGCGTTCGCCGTAGCCGGTGACGAAGATAAAGGGCAGGCCGCGCCTGGCGAGAATGTCGGCGACCGGATAGATCGGCTCATTGTCGAGATTGACGTCGAGGATGGCGAGGTCGAATTCGCCGTCCTGGGCAAATGCGCTTGCCTCGGCAAGGGTGCCGACCGCGGCGGCGACGGTATAGCCAAGGTCGGCCAGCATGTCCTCGAGCAGCGTGCGGATCAGATACTCATCCTCGACCACGAGAATGCGTGCTTCCGCAGGATTGGCCATTGTCCCTCGCGCCCCTTGAAATTGCCTGCCGCCCGCGGATTTCCCCGTGACCGGCCGGCGACCATACATGAATGGCGGCGAAACGTGCTAAGAATGCGGCGAAAAAGGGGGGACAGGTGCCGGAATCGTCGCAGGACGATCAGGGCGTCGGCCGCATGGAATTCCTGCTGGCGCTGCGCCGGCGCGGGATCGCCGATCAGGCCGTGCTCAAGGCCATGGACGAAGTGCCGCGCGAACAATTCGTCGAAGCGGGGATGATCGACAGCGCCTATGCCGATCAGGCCTTGCCGATCGCCTGCGGACAGACCATCAGCCAGCCCTACGTCGTCGCCTATATGACCGAACAGCTCGGCGTGAAGCCGCAGCACCGCGTGCTCGAGGTCGGCACCGGCTCCGGCTATCAGGCGGCGGTGCTGTCATGGCTCGCGCGCGAGGTCATCAGCATCGAGCGCTACCGCACGCTGGCCGAGACCGCGCGCGAACGTCTCGCCGCGCTCGGCTACGACAATGTCGAGGTCATCGTCGGCGACGGTTTCAGCGGCGCACCGGATCACGCGCCGTTCGATCGCATCATTGTCACTGCCGCCGCCGAAGCCATCCCGCAAGCGCTGGTCGATCAGCTCGCCGAGGGTGGGGTGATGCTGCTGCCGCTCGGGCCGCACGATGGATCGCAGCACATCGTCAAGCTGACCAAGACGAAGACGGGCGTTGAGCGGGAGACCCTGATACCGGTGCGTTTCGTGCCGCTGCTGCCGGGGCAGGCCAAGGAATTGTGACCTTTTTGCCGGAACCGGCATGTATCCGGCGCGATCGGGCAATTCTTAAAGCGTTATTTACCCCTCACTGCTTTAGTTCGAATTCTACGTTCGTATTGTGTGAGTGAGTAACCACATGTCGCGCCTCGACGTGCCGTTCTGTTCGCCTGTTGTCTCACGCATCGCCATTTTCTCCCTGATCGCTGTCGCCGCCGCCGGTTGTGCGGATTCCGCCCGCTTCGGCGCGAGCGACAATACGCCGCCGCAGGATGTGACCGGATCGGTTGCCTCGCGCCCGGTGAGCCGGGTCGAGACGCAGTCACTGCCGCCGGCGCCGAGCCGGCCGGCGCCCGTCGCTTCCGGCAGCGTGTCCTACGGCGCGCCCGGACCCGCCGCCTACCGTCCGCGTCCGCAAGCGCCCGAAATCACGGGTTCGATTGCCGCCAAGCCCGCCGCGACCGGCCACTGGACCTGGGACGGCGGCGCGCCGGTAACGGTCGGGCAGGGCGAAACGGTCGAAATGATCGCACGGCGCTATGGCGTCCCGGCGTCGGCGATCATGCAGACCAATGGCTTCACCAGCGAGGCCTCGATCCGGCCGGGCCAGCGCCTGGTTATTCCGCGCTACATCTCGGGCGGCGCGCATGAGCATGCGCAGCCGTCGGTCGCCGCTGCGGCTCCGGCAGAAGGCGCGCATATCGTCGCGCCGGGCGAAACCCTGATGGCCATTTCCCGCAAATACGGTGTCAGCCTCAGCGCCTTGGCGCGCGCCAACAATCTCAAGCCCTATGCCGCGCTCAGCATTGGCCAGCGGCTGACGATCCCGGGCGGCCGCCACGTAGCCGCGCTGACCGCGCCGGCGCCGAAAGTCGCTGCGCCGCGGACCATAAATCCCTCCGAAACCGTCGGCGGCCTGCCTTCGGAAAACGCGCGGATGGTAACGCCGGCGCCGCAGGCAGCGGAAAGCCCGACAAAGACCGCGGAGGCGGCCGGCGGCTTGCCGGCATTCCGCTGGCCGGTGCACGGCCGCATCAACTCGCGCTTTGGCGAGAAGATCAACGGCCTATCCAATGACGGCATCAATCTGGCGGTCCCGGAAGGCACCCCGATCAAGGCTGCCGATGACGGCGTCGTCGCTTACGCCGGCAATGAGTTGAAGGGTTACGGCAATCTGGTGCTGGTGCGCCATTCCAACGGCTACGTTTCGGCCTACGCCAATGCCAGCGAGCTCCTGGTTAAGAAGGGCGAAACGGTCAAGCGCGGGCAGGTGATCGCGCACGCCGGCCAAACCGGCAATGTGACTTCGCCGCAATTGCATTTCGAGATCCGCAAGGGTTCGACCCCGGTCGACCCCATGCAGTTCCTCAACGGCGCCTGAGTTTTCCGATCGGTATTGTGGCCCTGAATTCCGGGTGCGCACGAAAGTGCGGCCCGGAATGACGGCCTAGTCCCTCAGCGCCACGCCGAGGCGGCCGGCCAGATCCTGCACGAACTGCCAGGCGACGCGGCCGGAGCGCGAACCACGCGTCGTCGACCATTCCAGCGCCTCGCGTTGCAGCGCCTCGCCGCGCGCGGGGATCTTGTAGTGCGCGACGTAGCTCTCGACCATGGCCAGATATTCGTCCTGGCTGCAGCGGTGAAAGCCGAGCCACAGGCCGAAGCGGTCGGAGAGCGAGACTTTCTCCTCGACCGTCTCGCCCGGATTGATCGCGGTCGAGCGTTCGTTCTCCATCATGTCGCGCGACATCAGGTGGCGGCGGTTCGACGTCGCGTAGAAGATGACGTTGTCGGGGCGGCCTTCGACACCGCCTTCGAGCACGGCTTTGAGCGACTTGTAGCTGGTATCGTCGGCGTCGAAGGACAGATCGTCGCAGAACACGATGAAGCGGAATTTCGAGCCGCGGATCAGCGCCATCAGGTCGGGCAGGCTCTCGATGTCCTCGCGGTGGATTTCGATGAGCTTGAGCGGGCCGCCTTTCGCCTTTTTTGCAAATGCGGCGTTGACCGCGGCATGCGAGGCCTTCACCAGCGACGACTTGCCCATGCCGCGCGCGCCCCAGAGCAGCGCATTGTTCGCGGGCAGGCCCTTGGCGAAGCGCTCGGTGTTTTCCATGAGCACGTCGCGCACGCGATCGATGCCCTTGAGCAGCGACATGTCGACCCGGTTGACCCGCGGCACCGGGGCGAGCCGCCGTCCGTCGGGGTGCCAGACATAGGCATCGGCGGCATCAAGATCGGGCAGGGCGGCCCGCTGCGGGGCGAGCCGTTCCAGCGCATCGGCGATACGGTCGAGCACGGCGGAATCGCCGCCCGCCTTTGCGTTGGATTTACGCGCCGAAGTCGATTTCCGTTTGGCCATTGACACACATTGAGCGTTCATATTCTGCGGCTGCTGCTCTTAGCGGGGCGGCCGCGGCCTCGCAAGGCGGCGTCCGTGCAAAGTGCTGGAAATGGCCGATCTTTAAGGTTGGCGCGGCGTTGCAATTAGGGCCGTGCCCGCTATAGTCCGCGCGAAATTAAGCCGCTTTCGCCGCGCCGGTGCTCAAGGCCGGCCTGCCCCGAAATCGACACAAGGGATGCTTCGATGCTCTTTTCGGCTGCCCATGCGCAAAGTCTGTTTGGCGGTGGTGGCGGCGGCGACGCCAACAGCATGATCATGTCGCTGCTGCCCTTCGCGCTGATTTTCGTCATCATGTATTTCCTGATCCTGCGGCCGCAGCAGAAGAAGGTGAAGTCGCATCAGGAGATGGTCAAGAACGTTCGGCGGGGCGACACCGTCGTCACCAATGGCGGGCTCATCGGCAAGGTCACGAAAGTGATCGACGACGACCAGATCGAAATTGAAATCGCGGACGACGTACGCATCCGCCAGATGCGGCAGATGGTCACCGACGTGCGCGCCAAGGGTGAGCCGGTGAAGGACGAGGCCGCGGCCGGCTAGGCCTGGCCGACGGCTTCCGCGACCGGGTCGGGACGTCATGCTCTATTTCACGCGCTGGAAGGCGATGGCGATCATGCTGACGGCGCTCG
>DATJYA010000016.1:0-5943 GCA_035499835.1 Pseudolabrys sp. | reverse complement strand
CGCGCCAGGTAGCCGCCGATCTTTGTCTCACCGGCGTCATAGCTGACGGTGTCGATCGCCAGCCGCGCATCGTCGGGCGGCACCACGGCGGCGCGCGCGTAATCGTTTTGCAGCAGCGGCAGCAGCGCCAGCGCCGCGGCGCTTGAACCGGCGATCTCGGCGAGCCGTTCAAGAAAGTTGCGCCGGTCCATGCCGCCGTGGGTGAAGCGGTCGTAAAGGTCGATGATGCGTTGATCCATGCGGAGCCTCCGGCGACGGCGGGCCGTTTACCACGCGCGGCCACGTGTTCGTATCAAAACCTTTTGATGGAACATTGGGTCTGCGCCCGTCACGTTTCCGCCAGGATGCGGTCGGCGGCCGCGCCGCCGCTCATGATCGCGCCGGTGAAGCCGCCGCTGCCGGCGTAGGACGACGCCAGATAAAGATGCGGCACCGGCGTTCGCGGCGAGCGTTCGATGCCGCGCCAGATCGGTCCGCTCGGTGGCCGCGGTGCGAAGCCGTACACCGCGCCGAACGGCGCCGCGAGATAGCTCTGCATGGTGCTCGCGGTGCTGAACGTCGAGACCGTGATATGAGATGCCACGCCGGGAAAGGCCCGGTCGATCGCCGCGACAATGGCGTCTTGCCAGCGGTCGCGCTTGTCTTCGTAGGCAGGCTTGTCGAGGCCTTGCCAGTTGCCGATACGGTCGAGGCCGACGACGGAGACCGGATAAGGCGGGCCGCCGAGACCGGAATCGATGGCCGAGTAGTCGACGGCGACGAGGCTCGGCATGTCCGTGCCGGGCATCCCGGCGAACAGGTCGGCGCTGCGCGGAAGGTCGGCCAGCCGCTTGATCCACGGTGGCAGCAGAAAGTTTGAATAGGCGCGCATCCCGAACGCTGCCGGCTTCGTCGACAACCCCAGCGTCAGCGCAAACAGCGAGGTCGAGGGTGCCTGCGCCCCATAGGCGCCGCGCAGCGTGCCGCGCGCCGGATCGGGCAGCATGTCGGCGATGAGCGTCGGTGCCGCATTGCCGACGACGACGGGCGCTTCGACTTCGGCGCGGTCGCTGCCGTCGCGCCTGGCATGCACGACGGCGGCGGGGTTGCCGTCGCGGCCCAGGCGAATTTCGCTGACTTCACGGCGCAGCACGATGTCGCCGCCGGCGGCCTTGACGACACGGGCGATCGCGGAGGAGAGCCGCCGCGAGCCGCCGCGGATAAAGCAGCCGCCGTTCTGGAGATAGTCGCCCTGGGCGACGGCGAAGAATATCCACCACAGCGTGTCGGGGTCGTCGTGGTAGTAGCCGAGATTGGCGGCCAGCGCGCACTTGACGGCTTCATTGTCGCCGAAGGCGCGCGCGAAAACCTCGCTCAGCGATCGCCGCCAGTCGCGCAGGGTCGGCGGCAGGCCGGCGAGCACGTCCAGCATCGCGCGTGGATCGCGAAGGCCCGCGCGTCCGCTGCTGAGCCGGCCGACGCCGGTGGCGATGCGTTCCATGTCGCCGAGGATCCGCGCCGTGCCGGCGCTGGCTTCGGGGAAACGGCGATCGAGCGCGCCACGCGCCGCGGCGAAATTGTCAGGCAGCAGAAACGGCTCGCCGACCGGACCGCCGCGCACCTCGTAAAGCGCCCCGACCGGCACCCATTCGAGCTCGTCGAGGACGCCAATGCGGTCGAGAATGTAGTGCTTGGCATCGAACGGACTGCGCGGGTCGGCGGTCTCGTGCAGCGAGCCCTCGACGACGAGATCGCCGATCTTGTAGGTGCTCGCCGCGCCGCCGACCGAGGCATTGCGCTCCAGCACCAGCACCTTGCGTCCGGCTCGGGAAAGCAGCGCCGCCGCGGTCAGACCGCCAAGCCCCGCGCCGATCACCACCACATCGTATCGCTCGGCCATGCCGCCTTTTTCACCCCACGCCTTGATGCAGTCTGGCCAACGCCCGGATGGAAAAAAGGGCGGCCATCACGGCCGCCCTTTGCCTTTGTATCGGGTGGAACGCGATCAGTACATGCCGCCCATGCCGCCGCCGCCCGGGGGCATCGCCGGGGCCGGCTCCTTCGGCAATTCGGCGACCATGGCCTCGGTGGTGACGAGCAAGCCGGCGACCGAAGCCGCATCCTGCAGCGCCGTGCGCACGACCTTGGCCGGATCGACGATGCCTTCCTTGATCATGTCGACATATTTCTCGGTCTGGGCATCGAAGCCGTAGGTCTCCGAGTTCTCGTCGACGATCTTGCCGACCACGATCGAGCCTTCGACGCCGGCATTTTCCGCGATCTGGCGGATCGGGGCTTCCAGCGCCTTGAGCACGATGTTGATGCCGGCCTGCACGTCCGCGTTCTCGTCATGGATACGGCCGACGGCCTTCTTGGCGCGCAGCAGCGCGACGCCGCCGCCCGGGACGATGCCTTCCTCGACCGCGGCGCGGGTGGCGTTGAGCGCGTCCTCGACGCGGTCCTTCTTCTCCTTGACCTCGATTTCGGTGGCGCCACCGACGCGGATCACCGCGACGCCGCCGGCGAGTTTCGCCAGCCGCTCCTGCAGCTTTTCCTTGTCGTAGTCGGAGGTTGTCTCCTCGATCTGGGCCTTGATCTGGTTCACCCGCGCCTCGATGTCGGCCTTCTTGCCGGCGCCATTGACGATGGTGGTCTTCTCCTTCTCGACGATGATCTTCTTGGCGCGGCCGAGCATGGCCGTGGTCACGTTCTCGAGCTTGATGCCGAGATCTTCCGAGATGAGCTGGCCGCCGGTGAGGATGGCGATATCCTCGAGCATGGCCTTGCGGCGATCGCCGAAGCCCGGCGCCTTCACCGCCGCGACCTTGAGGCCGCCGCGCAGCTTGTTGACGACGAGCGTGGCGATGGCTTCGCCTTCGACGTCCTCGGCGACGATCACCAGCGGCTTGCCCGACTGCACCACCGCCTCGAGCACCGGCAGCATCGACTGCAGGCCGGATAGTTTCTTCTCGTGCAGGAGGATATAGGCATCCTCGAGCTCGGCCAGCATCTTCTCGGCGTTGGTGATGAAATAAGGCGAGATGTAGCCGCGGTCGAACTGCATGCCCTCGACGATCTCGACTTCGGTATCGAGCGCCTTGGCCTCTTCGACCGTGATTACGCCTTCGTTGCCGACCTTCTGCATCGCCTTGGCGATCATGCTGCCGACGGCTTCGTCACCGTTCGACGAGATGGTGCCGACCTGGGCGACCTCGGCGGAGGAGCCCACCGGCTTGGCGCGCTTCTCGATGTCCTTGACCACGGCGGTCACGGCGATGTCGATGCCGCGCTTCAAGTCCATCGGGTTCATGCCCGCGGCAACCGACTTGGCGCCCTCGCGCACGATGGCCTGGGCGAGCACGGTCGCGGTGGTGGTGCCGTCACCGGCGAGGTCGTTGGTCTTGGAAGCCACTTCGCGCACCATCTGCGCGCCCATGTTCTCGAACTTGTCCTCGAGCTCGATCTCCTTGGCGACGGTAACGCCGTCCTTGGTGATGCGCGGAGCGCCGAAGCTCTTGTCGAGCACGACGTTGCGGCCTTTCGGCCCGAGGGTGACCTTTACCGCATCGGCGAGAATGTCGACGCCGCGCAGCATGCGGTCGCGCGCATCGCCGGAAAATTTGACGTCCTTGGCAGCCATTTCAATTCACTCCAGTTGGGGTTTTGCACCGGCCTCATCCTGAGGAGGCGCGTAACGCGCCGTCTCGAAGGATGAAGCCCTTGACTCGTTGCCGTCGTCCTTCGAGACGACCGCTTCGCGGTCTCCTCAGGACGAGGAGTTTTGTCAGGCGATGACGCCCATGATGTCGGACTCTTTCATGATCAGGAAATCCTCGCCGTCGAGCTTGACCTCGGTGCCCGACCACTTGCCGAACAGCACGCGGTCGCCGGCTTTCACGTCGATCGGGATCAGCTTGCCGGCCTCGTCGCGCCCGCCGGGGCCGACGGCCACGATCTCGCCCTGGCTCGGCTTTTCCTGCGCGGTATCGGGAATGATGATGCCGCCTTTGGTCTTCATGTCGGCTTCGATGCGGCGCACGACTACGCGGTCGTGCAGGGGACGAAACTTGGTCTTGGACATTGCCTTCCTCTCGGCGCAAGGCGCGGGTTGGTAAAAATCGTTGATTTTCAAGCCCTTGGCACTCAAGCTCAAGGAGTGCCAAACACTCGTGGCCGAGATATGGGGTTGACGCCGTGGTGTCAAGCGCGGGCCGGTTCGCGCCGATCGCAGCCGGGCGCCGCGATCAATACCCGCCTGTGGTGGAAACGAAAACCTGCGCTTGCCATAACGGCCGATGCCCAGCAAAGTCCGCTGGCGTCGTCGGGGACCCGCCATGACTCTTAAGCGCAACTTCACTGTCCTGATCCTGAGTGTGCTTGCATTGGGGATGGCCGGCTGCGCCACGTCGCCTGGCCCCGAAGCCACCGCCGCGCCGACCGTGGTGCCGACCTTGCCGCCGGCATTCCCGCCACAGGACATTGTCGGGCGCTGGGGTCTTGCCGCCTACCACAAGGACGAAGACCGCCAGCGCATCGAGGTTGCTGCTGCCGGACAATGCAAGCAGCCTTATGTGATCACCTTGGGACCGGCCGGCGGCGTGATGATGCACCTCGCCGATCAGGCGACGCCCACCGAGCTTGCGCTCAAGGGCGCGCCGGGCGGCAAGACCTATATCGGTCCGAAAGACGAGCCGCCTGCCAGCAGCGACGACCGCGAAGTCGTCTCCTTCGACGGCCGCATCTTGATCCTGCGCTGGCTGGATCCGGAGGTGCAGGGCCGTTACGGCACCATGGTCTATGTGCGTTGCGGGGCGGAAGGGACGAAATCGGCAAAGCCGAAAGCCAAGCCGAAACCGAAGCCGGCCGCAGCGCCGAAGCTCGTCCAGCCGCCGGTCCAGCAACAAAAGCCGTGATCGACGTGCTCGCGCGGATAGTCTGAAGGCGCGCCGAATTCCCGCATGAGCGCCGCGCGCGACTTCTTCACCGGCCCCTGGCGTGCGGTGCCGGTGCTTGGCGTCACGCAGATTCTCGCCTGGGGCACGATCTTCTACACTCCGGTGCTGATCGTGCCGCTGGTTGCCGCCGAGCGCGGCTGGACGATCTCCTTCGCCATGGGCGGCTTCTCGGTCGGATTGCTGACCGCCGGGCTGGTGTCGCCCTATGTCGGCCGCTCGATCGATCATTTCGGCGGCCACGTCATCATGACCGTCGGTTCGCTCGTCGGCGCGCTCAGCCTTTTTCTCATCGTCCACGCCGCCAACCCGATCGCCTACCTTGCCGTGTGGATGGTGCTCGGCGTCGCCATGGCCGCGAATCTCTATGATTCCGCTTTCGCCACGCTCGGGCGCATTTTCGGCGCCGGGGCGCGGCGGCCGATCACGGCGCTGACGCTGATCGCCGGCTTCGCCTCGACGGTGAGCTGGCCGACGACGCATTTCCTGCTCGACGGCGTCGGCTGGCGCGGCACCTATCTCATCTACGCCGCGCTGCTCGGTTTGATTGCGGCGCCGCTGCATGCGCTGGCGCTGCCGCGGCATCGCGTCGAGGCACCGGCTGCAATAACTGGCGAAGCCAAAGTGCCGGCAAAGGTACTGCCCGCCTATGGCCTGCCGTTTGCCCTCGTTGCATCCGCCTTTGCCGCCTATGCCTTCGTGCCCTCCGGACTGTCGGCGCATCTGCTGGCGATCTTTGCCCGCTCGGGCATCGATGCCGGCACCGTGGTGTGGATAGGTGCGTTGTTTGGCCCGGCGCAAGTCGGCGCGCGCCTGATCGAATTCTCCTTCGGCCGTGACCTGCACCCGCTGTGGGTCGCGCGTGGTGCGTTGGCCGGCCTGCTCTGCGCCTTTGCGGTCTTGCTGCTGTTCGGCATTTCCACGCCGCTTGCCGCGGCTTTCGCGCTGATGTTTGGCGGCGCCAATGGCCTTGCGACGATCGCGCGCGGCGCCGTGCCGCTCGCCCTGTTCG
>DATJYA010000015.1:0-4383 GCA_035499835.1 Pseudolabrys sp. | reverse complement strand
TGGGCCTATCGCTTCGGCGACAAGCAGCTCAACGTGCATGGGCCGGGGGTCAAGCCGGCGGAGGTGGCAAGGCTGCCGGTGCAGCCCGGCAACAGCGATCTATGCTTCGAATGGATGGGGCCGATCGCCGGCGCGATCGCGCACCTGCAGGCGCACGGGGTGGCGATTGTCAGTGGCCCGATCGAGCGTTTCGGCGCCAAAGGGCCGGGGACGTCGGTCTATTTTCGCGATCCTGACGGCTCGCTGATGGAATTCATGAGCTATGGAGATCGGACATGAGAGAAGCACCCGGGATGCATAATCCGAACGTCCTGCCACCCGGTATTCCGGCGCCGCAGGACGACGGCGGCGCGCGTCATCTCGCCGGCATGGCGCTGCCGGATCTGGTGCTGCCGGCAACCGACGGCGGCACTGTGAATCTGGGCAAGCTCAAGGGCCGCACCGTGGTCTACGTCTATCCGCGCACCGGCGTGCCCGGCACCGACTTGCCGCCGGGCTGGGACGACATCCCCGGCGCGCGCGGCTGCACGCCGCAATCCTGCTCGTTCCGCGATCATTTCGACGAATTAAAGCGCCTCGGCGTGGCCCAGCTTTACGGCCTGTCGACGCAGGATACCGCCTATCAGCGCGAGGCGGCGACGCGCCTGCATCTGCCGTTCGCCATTCTGTCCGACGAGAAACTGGCGCTGACCCGCGCGCTCAAGCTGCCGACTTTCACCACCTCAGGAATGACGCTGCTGAAGCGCATGGCGCTGGTGATCGACGACGGCAAGATTACCCACGTGTTCTATCCGGTGTTCCCGCCGGACAAGAATGCAGAAGAGGTCATCGCCTGGCTTCAGGCGTCGAGATAATTCCTGACGCTTGCAAACACATCGCGGAACATGGCCGGGGTCAGCACGCCGGTATTGGTGTTGTAGCGCGAGCAGTGATAGCTCGAGAACAGCGCGAAATCGCGCACCGTATGCGAGCCGCCGTGCTTGAACGGTGCTGCCGACTTTTTGGCGCCCAGCGCGGTGATGGCGCTGTCGTGGGCGATGCGGCCGAGCGCGAGCAGCGCCCGCAGCTTCGGCATTTCGGCGATCGTCTCTTTGAGAAAATCACGGCAGGTCGCAATCTCCGCCGGCGTCGGCTTGTTCTCCGGCGGCACGCAGCGCACCGCATTGGTGATGCGGCAGTCGACCAATTCGAGTCCGTCATCGATGCGCGCATCGTAGCGGCCGCGCGCGAAGCCATAGCGGGCGAGCGTTTCGTAGAGCAGCACGCCGGCATAGTCGCCGGTAAACGGGCGCCCGGTACGGTTGGCGCCTTGCAGGCCGGGGGCGAGGCCGACGACGAGCAGCCGCGCGTCACTCCGGCCGAACGAGGGCACCGGCGCGTTGAACCAGGACGGCTCGCTCGCCCGCCATTTGCTGCGGAAGGTGACGAGCCGCGGGCAGCGTGGACAATCGTGCCCGGGCTTGCCCGACGGCTGCATGGCTAGCGTGTGATCCCGAAAGGTGGAGTCCGGTTTCCGGATAGGATCGCGCGCCTCCGAAACTGCTATTCGTAGGACTCGTCTTCATCGTCGGCGCCGACATTGGCGGTGACGGGCGCGCGCTGCGGCGTCGGCGGCCGCTGCAGGAATTGCGGCGTATGCGCCGCTCCCTCGCGCTCCTCGCGCGGCGGCCGCGCCGGGCGCTCGGAAGGATCGCGGCCGATCCTGCCCTGCAGGGTGACGATGTCGGTGAAAATGTCGGCTTGGCGGCGCAATTCGTCGGCGACCATCGGCGGCTGGGTGGAGATGGTGGAGATCACCGTCACCTTCACGCCCTTGCGTTGCACGGCTTCGACCAGCGAGCGGAAGTCGCCGTCGCCGGAGAACAGCACCATGTGATCGATCGTGCCGGCGATTTCCATCGCATCGACGGCGAGTTCGATATCCATGTTGCCCTTGACCTTGCGCCGCCCGGTCTGGTCGACGAACTCCTTGGTGGCCTTGGTGACGACGGAATAGCCGTTGTAGTCGAGCCAGTCGATCAGCGGACGGATGGAGGAATATTCCTGATCCTCGATCACGGCGGTGTAATAAAACGCGCGCAACAGGTAACCGCGCGACTGAAATTCACGCAGCAATTTCTTGTAGTCGATGTCGAAACCGAGTGATTTGGCGGTGGCGTAAAGATTGGCGCCATCGATAAAGAGAGCGATTTTTTCTCCCGGCACAGTCATGGTCTGTCTCTGATTGCGTACTCGTGATGGAGAGTCTGGTTCCGAAGCCGCACACCAGCGCTGAAAAGCGCGGCATCAGCCCGGGATCAAACGGCGAAGCTAAAAGGCACCTGCGTCCAATTCGTGGCACCTGCGCAGCGTCGGCGACGTCCGTACAATGGCAATGCGAATGCGCCTAAACCGCAAAACTAGACCCATTTGCCTAACAGAGCGTTCCGCCTAAACCAAGATAAAAATGCTTGAATTCTGCGGGGGGTGGGGATACCTAGCGGGTAAATTTCACGACAAGTTCCATCACAGGAGTGACGAGCCGATGGCCCGTGTCACCGTAGAAGATTGTATCGACAAAGTTGAAAACCGCTTCGATCTCGTGTTGCTGGCGAGTCACCGCGCGCGCATGATTTCATCCGGGTCGCAGATTACCGTCGAGCGCGACAACGACAAGAACCCGGTGGTGGCGTTGCGCGAAATCGCCGACACGACGGTATCTCCGGGCGATCTCAAGGAAGATCTTATCCACAGCCTGCAGAAGTACGTCGAGGTTGACGAGCCCGAGCCCGAGGTGCCGCTGATCGGAGCGGGCGCCGGCGCCAGCGTCGATTCCGACGATACCGAGGTCACCGCCGACCGGATGACCGAGGAAGAGCTGCTCAAGGGCCTGGAAGGCCTGGCGCCGCCGGAAGAGCAGCCCGAAGAAGACGCCGAATAACCCACGCTTTACGGGGTGATTTATCGAGCCCGAAGGCCCGGCCCAAGGCCGGGCCTTCGCTCGTTTGGCGTCTCGCAACCACGTCGACAAAGCCTTGCGGCGGCACGGAATCGACGTGATATCTTGGGTTGAAGCGGCCGGCTGACGGCCGGCAAGGCCCCAATGGCGCGATTGCGAGCCAATCTTCCGCGCATGCAGAAGCAGTCCCCGACGCGGGCACCGCTGCCGGGAAACGTTGCCGTTCCTGAGGCCCCCGCCGAGAAGCCCGCGGAGGTGCGCAAGCCGCCGATGATGCGGCAATACGACCTGATCGAGCGGGTGCGCCGCTACAATCCGAACACGAACGAGGCGCTGCTCAACCGCGCCTATGTGTACGCGATGAAAGCGCATGGCGAGCAACGGCGCGCGTCGGGCGATCCTTACTTCTCGCATCCGATCGAGGTGGCGGCGATCCTGACCGACCTCAAGCTCGACGACGCGACCATCGCCGCCGCGCTGCTGCACGATACCATCGAGGATACCGCGGCGACCCGCGCCGAGATCGACACCCTGTTCGGCCCCGATATCGGCACGCTGGTCGAGGGCCTCACCAAACTGAAGAAGCTCGACCTGGTCACCAAGGAAGCCAAGCAAGCCGAGAACCTGCGCAAGCTGTTGTTGGCGATCGCGGCCGACGTGCGCGTGCTGCTGATCAAGCTCGCCGACCGGCTGCACAACATGCGCACGCTGCATTTCATGCCGGTTGAATCGCGCCGTCGCGTCGCCGAGGAAACGCTGGAAATCTATGCCCCGCTCGCCGGACGCATGGGCATGCAGGAGATGCGCGAGGAACTCGAGGATCTGGCGTTCCGCGAAATCAATACCAACGCCTACACCGTGATCAGCGAGCGGCTCGATGCGCTGGCGGAGAAGAGCAAGGCGCTGATCTCGGAGATCGAGCAGCAGTTGGCCAAGAAGCTTGCCGACCGCGGCATCACCGCAAGGGTGCAAGGACGGCGCAAGCGCGCCTATTCGATTTCGCGCAAGATGGAACGCAAGTCGGTCGGCTTCGAGCAGTTGTCCGACATATTCGGCTTCCGCGTCATCGTCGATACGGTGGCCGATTGCTATGCCGCGGTCGGCATCGTGCACACCACCTGGCGCGTGGTGCCCGGGCGGTTCAAGGACTACATCTCGACCCCGAAGGCCAACGACTATCGTTCGATCCACACCACGGTGATCGGCCCCGGGCAGCAGCGCGTCGAATTGCAGATTCGCACCCGTGAGATGCACGAAATCGCCGAATACGGCATCGCCGCGCATGCGCTCTACAAGGACGGCCAGGGCTCGCCGACGGAAATGCTCTCGCGCGAGTCGAGCGCCTATGCCTGGCTCAGGCGCACCATCGAGCTGCTGGCCGAAGGCTCCAACCCGGAAGAGTTTCTCGAGCACACCAAGCTCGAACTGTTCCACGATCAGGTGTT
>DATJYA010000014.1:0-9376 GCA_035499835.1 Pseudolabrys sp. | reverse complement strand
GGCGTTACCGAGGTGACGTCGTCGGTCTATCGCGATGGCAAAGACGTGCCGCATCATCTCGCGCTCGGCACTTACGTGGTGTTCGAGGGCGAGACCGACTATGCGCGCCGCTGCTTCAAGGAATACGCCATGCTGCCGGACAAGAGCGGCAAATACGCCGCGCTCTATCGGCCGATCCACATGATCGGGCTCGAGCTCGGCATCTCCGTCGCCTCCGCAGCGTTGCGCCACGAGCCGACCGGCGCGCCCACGGGCTTCCGCTCCGACGTGGTGGCGACGGCGAAGAAGCCGCTCAAGGCCGGCGACGTGCTCGACGGCGAGGGCGGCTTCTGCGTCTGGGGTAAGCAGACGCCGGCGGAGGTGTCGCTCGACCAGGGCCTGTTGCCGCTGGGTCTGGCACACAACGTCAAGCTCAAGCGCGACATCGCGGAAGGCGCAGCGCTCAAGTGGGCCGATGTCGCCTACGATCCACACGATGCCGCGGTGAAGGTGCGGCGCGAGATGGAGGCGGCATTCGGCCGCCGCAATGTCGGTGGCGAAGCCGCCGCGGTGTAAGGCAGGCGTGCCGCTTCAATCCAGTTCGATGGTGCCGTCGATCTTATAGTTGAGGCCGACGCCGCCGATGGTCAGCACCATTTGCGCCGGCAGCGCTTCAGTGCCCTTGATGCGGCCGTCGGCCACTGCCTTGCGGATGGCGTTTTCGATTTCGCGCTGCGAGGTGACGCCGACTGTTTTCAGGAATTTGCGCAAGCTGGTGTTGAGCACGTCCTCGTTCATGGTCGTCTCCGATCAATCTGTGTGAATTCGCAATCCTGGGCCCACCCACACCGAGGTAGAAATCCTTAGTCCCGGGATCAATTGCTGTCATGTGCACGCAATGAACGGCGGCGAACCTGTTCGCGCGTAAAGGAGGAGGCCGCCATGCGCCGCTTTGCCAAGGTCAAGGCCATAATCCATGACAACGACGACCAGTTGGTATTGTGGGTGATAGCGCTCGCCATTATTGCAGGCGCGTTTATCGCGCTTGCCATTTAGCAATCAAACGGCGGATTTGCGGCGATATGACGTTACATGGTGCCCCTGGCCGGACTCGAACCAGCACGATGTTTCCACCACCTGATTTTGAGTCAGGCGCGTCTACCAATTCCGCCACAGGGGCGACCTCTGGCCGGCGGCGCGGATCATAGTGCCGGGCCGCTCTCCGTCAACGTTTCTCCGCATTCTTGCCGTGGGGTCGACAGCGCCCGGCAAGGGCGTTATGCCGTCTTTCCCTGCGGACCATCCATGCTCAAGAAGCAATTCACTCATGCCTTGGCGCGGCCGCGGACTGTTGCTGCGGCGGTCATCGCGGTCGGCGGCGCGCTGACCATCGCGTCCGTCTATTTCTTCCAATTCGTGCTCGGTTATCAGCCCTGCCCGCTGTGCCTCGAGCAACGCAATGCCTTCTACATCAGCATCCCGCTGGCGGCTCTGCTCTGGGTCGGCGCCGAATACCGCGCGTCGAAGAAGGTGATGCTGGCCGGCTTTGTCATGATCGCGCTCGCCATGGTGTGGAATACAGGCCTTTCCGTCTATCACGCCGGCGTCGAATGGAAGCTCTGGACGGGCCCGATCGATTGCTCCGGACCCATCAAAAGCTTCGGCTCCGCCCTCGACCTGCGAAAGAGTCTGCAAGGCATTCATATCCCGCGCTGTGACGAAGCGGCCTGGCGCTTCCTCGGTGTTTCGCTCGCCGGCTATGACGTGGTGGTCTCGCTGGCGCTCGCCGCAATTGCCGCCTGGGGCGCCCGCGCCTCGCTCGCGCGGCACACCTGACCGCATGAGCTTGAAACGAGGGGACTCAAATCATGGCTGAGAAGACCAGCGGCTATACCGGCACGGCCAAGGCCCTGCATTGGCTTATTCTGGCGCTGTTGATCGCTCAGTTTATCTTCGCCTGGACCATGCCGGAAATCCGCCGCAACACGCCGGTCACCACGCTCATCAGCCTGCATTTCACGTTCGGGGTGATCATCCTTGCCGTCGCCATCGTGCGTCTCGGCTGGCGCGTGAGCCACCGCGAGCCGCCGCCGGAAGATGGATTGCAGCCCTGGCAGGTCGCTTCGGCGCACGCGATGCACTGGCTGCTGTATCTGCTGCTGTTCGTCATTCCGCTTCTCGGCTGGGTCAACGCCTCGTATCGCGGCATGCCGATCGTCATGTTCGGCCTCGAACTGCCGAAGCTGGTGGCGACGCGCGCGCCCGGCTGGGGCTGGACCGGCGATGTGCATGGGCTGCTGGCGGATTACGTGATGCTTGCGCTCGTCGGCCTGCACGTGGCAGCGGCGCTTTATCATCATTTCATCCGCCGCGACCGCGTATTGCAGCGGATGTTGCCCGGCGTATGAGTCTTTAGACATCCGGCCCTTGCTGCTATCTTCGGTTCTCGCCTCCAGCAGAAGCGATATTGCCATGACGGATCAGCCGGCCGGCTCACCCAACGCCCGCGAGATCGAATACTGGAACAGCGCGGCGACGCGATCCTGGGCCGAACGCAACGAGCCCATCGACCGGCTGTTTGCCGAAGTGACGCAGATCGTGCTCGATCTTGCCTCGCCCCAGCCGGGAGAGCGCGTCATCGATATCGGCTGCGGCAGCGGCACGACGGTGCTGGCGCTGGCCGAGCGGGTGGGACCTGGTGGTGCGGTGCTCGGCGCCGACATCTCGAAGCAATCCGTGCAGCGGGCGAATGAACGTATTGCTGCGGCCGGTCTTACCCAGGCCAAGGTCATTCTCGCCGACGCCTCCACGCATCAATTCGAGCCTGGCAGCTTCGATCTGCTGTTCTCGCGTTTCGGCGTGATGTTCTTTTCCGATCCGGCCGCGACCTTCACCAATCTACGCAAAGCGCTGAAGCCCGGCGGCCGTCTCGCCGTGGCGGTCTTCCGCGCCGCGCGCGAAAACCGCTGGGCAAGAGAGCCTGCAGCATCGTTAGGCGACTTGCTGCCGCCGCAGCCGTTGCCGGGGCCGGAGGAGCCTGGCCAGTTCTCCTGGGCCGATCCGGCGCGCGTCAAGCGCATTCTTGAAACGGCCGGCTTCCGCGATGTGTCCTTGACGCCCTTCGACCTCGACATGCGGCTGTCCGCCGCCGGCGGCGCCGGCGCCGCCGCGGAAGCTGCAAGCTTCGCCATGCTTATCGGCCCCGTCGTGCGCGCGACATTGAATGCGTCACCAGAGCAGCGGCAAGCGGTGCGGGCGGGATTGGAAACCTATTTTCGCGGCGTCGAGGGGCCGCAAGGCGTCATCATGCCCGGCGCCATATGGATCGTCAGGGCGAAGGCCTGACGAAACGCACAAGCGCCTCTCTCAAGGCTCGAGCTCGGTGTCCCAATAAAGATAGTCGAGCCAGCTATCGTGCAGATAGTTCGGCGGGAACAGCCGGCCGTTGCGGTGCAGATGATGCACTGACGGCTGGAACGGCTCCTGCGACGGCCACATCTTGGCTTCGTCCGGCGTCAGGTTGCCCTTGCGCAGATTGCAGGGCGAGCAGGCGGCAACGACGTTGTCCCACGTCGTGTGACCGCCACGCGAGCGCGGCAGCAGATGATCGAAAGTGAGGTCGTCGCGTTCGCCGCAATACTGGCAGGAGAAGCGGTCGCGCAAGAAGACGTTGAACCGGGTGAAGGCAGGATGCGTCGACGGCTTCACATAGGTCTTGAGCGACACCACGCTCGGCAGTTTCATCTCCAGGCTGGGACTGTGCACGGCGCGGTCGTAGTTGGCGACGATGTTCACCCGGTCGAGGAAAACGGCCTTGATCGCGTCCTGCCAGGACCACAGCGACAGCGGGTAGTAACTCAGCGGCCTGAAATCCGCATTGAGGACAAGTGCCGGAAAGCCGCTAGGCGAAACGTGCACGTTCAAGCGCTAACTCCTGGGCATCCTTTCGGCTCACCGGCGATTCTCTGCCGCCGGGATAGTGTATAGGGACCGTGACGGGATTGTGAAGCATATCCGGGGGTTACCCGCAACTGGCTCAGCCGGCACGGGCCGCCCGGGCGAGAAACTCGCCGCCGTGGCGCAGGCCTTCCGGGTCGATGCCGTGGCCGATGCCGGGCGAGATGTGCCATTCGACCGGTACCTCCAGCGCGGCGAGCCCCTGCGCCGCGTGCAGCAAGGCCTGCACCGGGATGAGTTGATCCTGGTCGCCATGCACCAGCAGCACCGGAGGGCGCGAGCGGATCTCGGCGGCAAACTGATTCGGATCGACATCCTCCGGCACCACCAGCATGCCGGAGTAGCCGACGATGGCCTTGGGCGGGACGGCGCGGCGCAGGCCGACATGCAGCGCCATCATCGTGCCCTGGCTGAAGCCGACCAGCGCCAGCGCCGAGGGCGGCAGTTTGCGCCGCGCCAGCTCGGCATCGAGGAAGGCGTTGAGCGCGGGCGCCGCCTGGTTCACGCCGATCCAGCGCTCGTCGGGGTCACGGAAGGTCAAGGGAAACCATTCGCGGCCGACCGGCGCCTGCCCGCAGGGGCGCGGCGCGTGCGGCGAGACGAACGCGGCGTCCGGCAGCAGGGTCTGCCAGGCGCGGCCGATGTCGATGAGGTCGTTGCCGTCGGCACCATAGCCGTGCAGGAAGACGACGAGTTGCTTGGGCGTGCCCGAGCGCGGTTCGAGGCGCGGACCGTCGAGGTCAGCCATTCCTGATTTTCCTTTTCTTCGCTTTCGTCTTCTTGGCTTTCGACTTTGCTTTCATCGTCTTTGCGGCCTTGCTCTTCTGTTTCTTCTGCGCCGTCGGTTCGAGCGATATGCCTTCGCGTCGCTTCACCGCGTGATAGTAGGCCCACAACAGATGCGCCGCCACGCCGCGCCACGGCCGCCAGGCTTCCGCCAATTTGGTGAGCGCCTTGGGGTCAGGCCGCTTGCGCAAGTTGAAGGCGATGCGTGCTGCTTCCTGAACGGCGAGATCGCCGGCAGGAAAGGCGTCGCTGTGGCCGAGGCAGAACAGGAGATAGATGTCGGCGCTCCACGGCCCGATGCCATGCAGCGCGGTGAGCGCGGCATGCGCTTCATCCGCGCCCATGTTGCCGACCGCGGTGAGGTCGATTTGCCCCGCGCTGACCGCTTTGCCGATCTCGCGGATCGATTTGATTTTCGGCGCCGAGAGGCCGAGCCGCTTGAGCCTGTCGGTGCGCGCCTTGCGCACGGCGTCGTGGTGAAACGGATCGAAAGCGGCAAACAGCCGGTCGCGGATTGCCGCGGCGCTCGCGGTCGACAGTTGCTGGCCGCAGACGATGGCACAGAGCCCGGCAAAGCCCGCCTCACGCCGACGCAGGCCGAAAGCGCCCGCCTTCTCGGCCACGGGTTTGAGCCGCGGATCGGCGAGCAGCAGTTGCGCGAGGCCGGCGTCGAGATCGGCCTGGCTGTGGAGGAAGTGGGTCATGAACCGCGCGCCATGCACTAAGCCCTCTCCCTTTGTGGGAGAGGGTGGCGCGCGCCGAGCGATAGCGAGGTGCGTGCCTGGTGAGGGGGCTTCTTTACACAGTGCCGATTTGAAAGCTAACCCCCTCACCCGGTCCCGCGCTTCGCTTGGGACCACCCTCTCCCACGAGGGGAGAGGGTTGCGGAGTCACCGCCATGCCGCCACCCGTTTTCCGCTTCGCGCCGTCGCCCAACGGCTATCTACATCTCGGCCATGCGCTGTCGGCGCTGCTCAATGCCGACATGGCTAAGGCAGCGGCCGGGCGGCTGTTGCTGCGCATCGAGGACATCGACGCGACTCGTTGCCGGCCGGAATACGAGGCGGCGATCGACGAGGATCTCGCCTGGCTCGGCATCATCTGGGAAGAGCCGGCACGGCGGCAGTCGGAGCATTATGACGATTATGGCGCCGCGCTGGCCAAGCTTGACGCCATGGACCTGATCTATCCAAGCTTCGAAAGCCGGGCCGAAATTGCCGCGCTTGTCGCCGCGCGCGAGACGAAATCGGCTTGGCCGCGCGACCCCGAAGGCGCGCCGCTTTATCCCGGTAACGCAAAAAGCCTGTCGCCGGACGAACGCGCGCGACGAGTGAATAGTGGCGAGGCCTACGCCTTGCGCCTCGACATGGCGGCGGCGACTGATCGCGCTGGTGCGCTCGCCTGGAACGAGACGGGGCAGGGGCCGTCCGGCGAAATCGGCAGCATCGCCGCCGACCCCGCCGCCTGGGGGGACGTCATCCTGGCGCGCAAGGACACGCCGGGCAGCTATCACCTCGCCGTCGTCGTCGACGATGCCGTGCAAGGCGTCACCGACGTAGTGCGCGGTCAGGACCTGTTTCACGCAACATCCGTGCATCGGCTGCTGCAGGCCCTGCTCGGCCTGCCGGCGCCCCGCTATCACCACCACCGGCTGGTCCTCGACGCCGACGGGCGCAAGCTGTCGAAATCGACGCGCTCCACGGCCCTGCGCGAATTGCGCGTGCAGGGCCTTAACGCCGCCGATATACGCCGTCTGGTCGGCCTCGACTGAGTCTGGCAAGGTGCCACGCATGATCCCGAAAAGTGGGCACCGGTTTTCGGAATAGATCATACGCAAAAAATAAGTCGAATTCGGGGGGTGAATGGCCAAACGCAAGCCGCACAAACGCAAGCGCCGCACGGCGCGCAAACGCGGCGCGGCCGCGCCGTCCGTTGCCGCGATGGAGGTCGTGCTCGCCGGCGTCGCCCACGACATCCGCACGCCGCTGACTGGTATCGTCGCGCTTGCTGAATTGCTCGCCGCCTCCGATCTCGGGCCGCACCAGCGCGAATGGGCCTACGCCGTCAAAAGCGGCGCCGATCACCTCGCTTCGCTCACCACGCTGATCGTCGATGCCGCCAGGGCCAGGACTGTCGGCTTGACCTTGCGCCGCGAGCCGTTCTCGCCACTCCGGCTCGCCGAGGCGGTCGGGCAGTCGCTCGCCGCCCGCGCCGAAACGCGCGGGCTCAAGGCCGACGTCGCCATCGCTCGCGATCTGCCGGCGATGGTCGCCGGCGACCACCTGCGTCTGCGCGCCGCGCTGGAAAATCTGGCCGACAATGCGGTGAAGTTTACGGCAGAAGGCGGCGTCACCTTCGCCTCCAGCGCGGAGCCTGCCGCGCGCAGTCGTGTCCGGCTCATCTTCACGGTGTCCGACAGTGGCATCGGCCTGAGCAGAAGGGACATCGGCCGGCTGTTCCGCCCTTTCGCGCAGGCGAGCGCCGACATCGCACGCCGTTACGGCGGCGCCGGTCTCGGCCTTGTCTTCGTCAAGCGCATTGCCAAGGCCATGGGCGGCGACTTCACGGTCACCAGCTCGCCGGGGCGCGGCAGCGTCTTCCGCTTCACCGCAATTGTCGAACGCGCCGATGCCGGCGCGCTCGCCGAGCCGCACGCGCTTTCGCCATCGGCGCGGCCGCTGTCCATTCTCTGCGCCGAAGACAATCCGTACGGCCGCGTGGTGATGAACACCATCCTCACCGAGCTCGGCCACCGCGTCGATTTCGTCGAGACCGGCGAGGCGGCGCTGCGCGCGGCCGAACGCGGCGGCTACGATGCGGTTTTGATGGATGTGATGTTGCCCGGCTTCGGCGGCGTCGAGGCGACCAAGCGCATCCGCGCGCTCCCGGGCCAGGCCGGGCAGGTGCCGGTGATCGGCATTTCCGGCCGTGGTGAGACCATCGGCGAATACGCGGCGCGCGCAGCGGGGATGAATTTCTATTTCACCAAGCCGGTGAGCCCGGGCAGGCTGGCACAGGCGCTGGCCGCAATTGCGAACGGAGCCTAAACGTTGCTGACGCCGTTCTTGCGTTCCACGATGCGCACCACGTCGGACATGATCTTGTTGAGCTCGAAATCCTTCGGCGTATAGACCGCGGCGACACCGGACTTCTCGAGCTCGGCGGCGTCCTCGGGCGGGATAATACCGCCGACCACGACCGGCACGTCGAGCCCTTCCTTCTTCATGCGCGCGACGACGTCCTCGACCAGCGGCATGTGGCTGCCGGAGAGCACGGAAAGGCCGATGACGTGCGCCTTTTTCTCGCGCGCCGCCTCGACGATTTCTTCCGGGGTCAAGCGGATGCCCTCGTAGACGACCTGCATGCCGGCATCGCGGGCGCGCACGGCGATCTGCTCGGCGCCGTTGGAGTGACCGTCGAGACCGGGCTTGCCGACGAGGAAGGTGAGGCGGCGGCCGAGCTTGCGCGAGACGCGTTCGACTTCGCCGCGGATATCGTCGAGGCCGGAAACATCGTTGCGCATGGCGCGGCCGACGCCGGTCGGGGCGCGGTATTCGCCGAAGGATTCGCGCAAGGTCCAGCCCCATTCGCCGGTGGTGACGCCGGCTTTGGCGCAGGCAATCGACGGCGGCATGATGTTGGCACCGGTCACCGCCGCCTGCTTGAGTTGCGCCAGCGCATCGGCCACCGCGCGCTTGTCGCGCGACGCCTTCCACGCTTTCAGCCGCTCGATCTGGTCGCGCTCGGCGTCTTCGGAGACCACCATGATCGACTCGACGCCGCCGGTGAGCGGCGACGGCTCGGTTTCCAGATACTTGTTGACGCCGACGACGGTCTGCTCGCCGCGCTCGATGGCTTCCAGCCGCGCGGTATTCGACTCGACGAGCTGCTGCTTCATGTAGCCCGATTCGACCGCCGCCACCGCCCCGCCCATCTGGTCGATGCGCTTGAGCTCTTCCATGGCCTCGCGCTTGAGCGCGTCGACCTTGCGGGTGATTTCTTCCGAGCCGTCGAAAATGTCGCCGTAGTCGAGCAGATCGGTTTCGTAGGCCAGGATCTGCTGCATGCGCAGCGACCATTGCTGGTCCCACGGCCGCGGCAGCCCGAGCGCCTCGTTCCAGGCCGGCAATTGCACGGCGCGCGCGCGCGCGTTCTTCGACAGCGTCACCGCCAGCATCTCGATCAAGATGCGCGAGACGTTGTTTTCCGGCTGCGGCTCGGTGAGGCCGAGCGAGTTCACCTGCACGCCGTAGCGGAACAGCCGCTGCTTGGCATCGGTGACGCCGTAGCGGGTGCGCGTGATTTCCTCCCACAATTCGGTGAAGGCGCGCATCTTGCACATCTCGGTGATGAAGCGCATGCCGGCGTTGACGAAGAAGGAAATGCGTCCGACCACCTCGCCGAATTTTTCCTCGCTCACCTCGCCGGAATTCTTCACCGTATCGAGCACGGCAACGGCCGTCGCCAGCGCGAAGGCGAGCTCCTGCACCGGGGTCGCTCCCGCCTCCTGCAAGTGGTAGGAGCAGATGTTCATCGGATTCCACTTCGGCAATTCCGAGGTGGTGAAGATCGCCACATCCTTGATCAGCCGCAGCGACGGCGCCGGCGGGAACACGTAGGTGCCGCGCGAGAGATATTCCTTGATGATGTCGTT
>DATJYA010000013.1:0-4433 GCA_035499835.1 Pseudolabrys sp. | reverse complement strand
CCGCGCCCGCTGCACCGGCGAATTCGCCTGCCCGTTCCAGAAGATCGAGCATCTGAAGCTGTTCTGCTCGCGCCGCGCTTTCGACATCGAGGGGCTGGGCGAAAAGCAGATCGAATTGTTCTTCGAAAAGGAATGGGTGCGCGAGCCCGCCGACATCTTCACGCTGGAGAAAAAGCACAAGGCCGAACTGCTGGAAGAGGAGGGCTATGGCGAAACTTCTGTGAAGAACCTGTTCGACGCGATCAATGCGCGCCGGGAGATTTCGCTCGAGCGTTTCATCTACGCCCTCGGCATCCGCCAGGTCGGCGAGACCACGGCGCTGGCCCTGGCGCGCGGCTACGGCTCGTGGAAAGCGTTCCACGACGCGGCGCTGAAAGTGACCAATGGCGACGAGGAGGCGATGGCCGAGATGGATGCGCTCGATCAGATCGGCGACACCGTGATCGAGGCGATCAAGGCCTATTTCGGCGAGAGCCACAACAAGGGTATTGTCGAGCGGCTGACCAAGGAGGTGAAAATCCTCGACGCCGAAAAGCCGAAAACGGATTCTCCGATCGCCGGCAAGACCGTGGTGTTCACCGGCACGCTGGAGAAGATGACGCGCGAGGAGGCGAAAGCGCAGGCCGAGCGGCTGGGCGCCAAGGCGTCCGGCTCGGTGTCGAAGAAGACGGATTTCGTCGTCGCCGGCCCCGGCGCGGGATCGAAGCTTGCCGAGGCTACGAAGCTCGGCGTCAGGGTCTTGACCGAGGACGAATGGCTGAAGCTGATTTCTTGATCACCCGAGCCGCACCGCACATTCCGTCGTCGTCCCCGCGCAGGCGGGGACCCAGCAATCAGGGACAGTGCCCGCGCGTGCTGGATCGTCCGCCTTCGCGGACGATGACAGCCGAGAACGCGGCACGCACACACCCGATCACAGCGGCCGCGTCGCCTGCTCCAGCCAGGCCTTCGTCTCCGCGTCGACCAGCGGTGAAAGCTCATCGCGCACGCGCTCATGGTAGCTGTCGAGCCAGTTGCGCTCCTTGCCGGTGAGCATTTTCGTATCGATGAGCCGCCGGTCGATGGGCGCCAGCGTCAGCGTCTCGAAGGCGTTGAGCGGCTTTTCCGCGCCCGCCGGCTCCGGCGCCGCGATCACCAGCACCAGGTTTTCAGTGCGGATGCCGAAATCCGCGGTTTTATAATAGCCCGGCTCGTTGGACAGGATCATGCCGCGGCGCAACGCCACCGTGCCGAGCTTGGATATGCGCGCCGGGCCTTCATGCACCGACAGATAACTGCCGACGCCGTGGCCGGTGCCGTGGTCGAAGTCGAGGCCGGCCTGCCATAGCGCGACGCGCGCCAGCGGATCGAGCTGCGCGCCCGAGGTGTTCTCCGGAAACACCGCGGTGGCCATGGCAATGTGGCCCTTGAGCACGCGGGTGAAGCGGTCGCGCATGTCCTCCGACGGCGCACCGACGATCACCGTGCGCGTGACGTCGGTGGTGCCGTCCTCGTATTGCGCGCCGGAATCGACGAGGAACAGTTCGTTCATGCCGATGCGCCGGTTCGAGGCGCGGGTGACGCGATAGTGCACGATGGCGCCGTTCGGGCCCGAGCCCGCGATGGTCGGGAAGGAAATGTCCTTGAGCTTGCCGGTGTCGCGGCGGAAGCTCTCCAGCGCCTCCACGGCGTCGATCTCGGTGAGCTTGCCGCCCGGCGCCTCGCGGTCGAGCCAGGCGAGAAAGCGCACCATGGCGACGCCGTCGCGCATATGCGCGGCGCGGGTGCCGGCAATCTCGGCGTGATTTTTCACCGCCTTCATCAGCGTGATCGGATCGGCGCCGCGCACCGGCTTGCCGCCGCCATCGGCGATCAGTCGCGTCAGCGCATCGGCGGCGCTCGCCTGGTCGAGGCGCACGCTCTTGTCCCTGAGCGCGCCAAGGTCGCTTATAAGCCGCGCCGGCTCGCGCACATCGGCGATCTCCTCCAGCGCGTCGCGCGCGGCGTTGTCGAGCCGGCCGCTCTCGATATAGAGCGTCGGGCGGCCCTCCTTCGGCACCAGCGCGAAAGCCAGCGCCAGCGGCGTGTGCGCCACGTCGGAGCCGCGGATGTTGAACGCCCAGGCGACGTTCTGCGGATCGGATACCACGAGCGCATCGGCCCGCAGCTTCAACAGCTCGCCGCGCACGCGCTTGAGCTTTTCCGCCGCGCTCTCGCCGGAGAACTTGACATCGCGCAGGACGACCGCGCTCGCCGGCGGCGCCGGCCGCGCTTTCCACAGCGCATCGATCGGATTGCCGTCGACCGCCACCAGCGTCGCGCCGGCGCTGGCACACGCCTTTTTCAGCCGCTCGGCGCCGTCGGCGGTGTGCAGCCAGGGGTCGTAGCCGATCGTGTCGCCGCTCTTGAGATTTTGCTCGAGCCATTGATCGGGCGGCGTGTCCACCAGATGCGCGACGGCGAACAGGTTTCTGTCGACCTGCGCCTCGGCCTGCACGGTATAGCGCCCGTCGACGAAGATCACCGCCCGCGTCGTCAGCACGATCGCCGCGCCGGCCGAACCGGTGAAGCCGGTGAGCCAGGCGAGCCGCTCCTCGCTCGCCGGCAGATATTCGTTCTGCTGCCGGTCCGCGCGCGGCACCACGAAGCCGTCGAGGCCGCGGCGCTTGAGCTCGGCGCGCAGCGCCGCGACGCGGGCAGCGCTTTCGCTGCGCTCGCTCAAATCATCGAAGGTCTGGAAGTGTGCTTCGAACATGTGGGGCGCCACTCTATCGCTCCCGCCGCCCCGGGCAATGCAGGCATGCGCTTTGCGCGTGCCCCACACCCAAGCCTTAGATCCGCGGTGTCGCTTTGCTGCATAAGCGTCTTCTGCCGGAGAATTCAGCAGCAAATCGCCGTCCTGACTCGCCTTTGTGCAATGCAACCGTCCTGTCGCATTCCCGCCATCACCCCTACCGTTCCGTTAACGGTTCATGCCGGATTGGCGGGGCTTCCATGCGTTGTCGCCAGTGGTTTGCCGCCATTTTCCAACTATGTTGCATTGCAACAGACGGGAATACCAGGCGCAATCTTTGAGGTCGCGCCCGCAGGAAGGAGAAAGGTCAAGATGGTTGCTGTCACATTTGGCACCGCGCGCGTTGCCGCTCCGGCCGCCGCCAAGGCGCCGACCGAGACACCGCGCAAGAGTTTGTTCGCGCGCATGCTCGCCTCGATCGAGCAGGCGCAAATGAAGCGCGCGCAGCGCGATTTGGCCCGCTATCGCGAACTGTTGCCGCTCGATCACGAATTGCGCGGCGGCGAGCTGGTGCCGCATCGTCAAGGCGAATTGCCGTTCGGCGAACGTTAAGCGTCGCTGCCGAACGATCGAGCCGCCCCGGCACTTCGGTTCCGGGGCGGCTTCGTTTTTTTGCTCGTCGCGCAAATCGAGCGAGCCGTCCGATCGCGTCAATTCAAAAGATTCATCGGATCGATGCAAACAAACGATGGAATAGCTTGCGCGCCTTTTCTGTTGGCTTCGGTGCACTTGCGCCTGATCCCGGCGCTCGCGTCAGGATTCTTTGCGCCAATAGAAGAGGATGAAATGGACTTCACAAGCAGACCGCATTTCGCCGTTGTCGCTGGCATTGCCGCTGTCGCGCCGTCGCCTCGCGCCGCGAGGCGCGCCCCGCGCCGCAAGCGCTGGTTCATCCGCTTCATGCTCGCGCTCAGGAAATCGCGCCGGCGGGCCGCGCAGCGCGAGCTCGCGGCTCGCCCTTATCTGGGATTGGGCACGGACGAGACGATGTTTATCTAAAAGGGATAACGCGCCGTTCGGCGGCCGCCGATCGTTCGCTGGTTACCGACGTGGCCGCTCCGGCATTCACCGGAGCGGTTTGCTTTTGGTCGCCCGCAGGACCAGCGTGGTCCACCCTTCGAGCACGATGCGGCGCTCCAAATTGACTCCCTGCGCGCGATAAACGGACAGCGCCGCGTTGGCGTCGGTCGTCAACAGGCCGGAGAGCACGATGGATCCGCCGCGTGAGGCGAGCGCCGACAGCGCCGCGGCCATCCGCTTGAGCGGCGCCAGCAGGATATTGGCAAAGATCAGATCGTAGGGCGCGCGCCCGCGCACGGCGCCCGCGCCGCCGCCGTTGGCGCGGGCGAATGCGATGAACGCGCCGGCGCGGTTCGAGCGCGCATTGGCGCGCGCGACGGCAAGCGCCAGCGCATCGATATCGGTGGCGGTCACCGGGCAGCGCAAGGCCCTGGCGGCGGCAATCGCCAGCACGCCGGTGCCGGTGCCGACGTCGAGCACGTTGCGCGCCCTGTGCCGCTTGGTGAGACCGTCGAGCGCCAGCAGGCAGCCGCGCGTGGTGCCGTGATGCCCGGTGCCGAAGGCCAGCGCCGCCTCGATCTCGATGCCGATGCGGTTGGGCGCGATGCCGGCGCGGTCATGCGCGCCGTGCACGATGAAG
>DATJYA010000012.1:0-19168 GCA_035499835.1 Pseudolabrys sp. | reverse complement strand
GTGGAGGGAGCCCACAAGGTCTTCCTCGCGCGCGGCTTCGACGCTGCCAGCATGGCCGATATCGCCAAGGTCGCCGGCGTCTCCAAGGGCACCCTCTACGTCTATTTCAAGAACAAGGAAGAGCTGTTTTCCGCCATTGTGCAGCAGGAATGCGGCTCGCATGCCGAGGGCGTTTTCGGTGTCGATGTCAACGATCACGACGTCGAAGCGGTTCTCACCCGCATCGGTGTCGAATACGCCAATTTCCTTTGCCGGCCGGAAAAGGCCTCGTCGATTCGCATCATTGGCGCCATCGCGGCCAGCATGCCGGAAATCGGCAAGGTCTTCTACGAAACCGGTCCGGGCTACGGCATCGCGCGGGTGAAGGGCTATCTTGAAGCGCAGGTCGCCGCCGGCGTCCTCGAAATCGCCGATTGCGAGATTGCGGCGGCGCAGTTCCTCGATGCCTGCCAATCCACCCTGTTCAAGCCGGTGCTGTTCAATTTCGCGCCGCCGCCGAGCCCCGAGCGCGTCCGCTACGTGATCGATATCGCCGTACGCACCTTCCTCGCCGCCTACCGGAAAAAGTAAATTCTCCAGGTTGCGGCAAGCCGCCGTTAAACATGCGGAGCGTTTCGCTCTTGCTATTGGGCCGCGGGCTGCCACCTTTCGGCCATGCGCAGAACGATTCTATCGGCACTGCTGATTGCGCTGGCCGCGCCGGCGCAGGCCGCAACCTATCCGGTGTCCGGAAACTGGGGCGTCGGCGCGCCGCCGACCAAAGGCGCCGTCGATTGCAGCAAGCTGCGCGTGATCGGTTTCAACGGCAATCAGCGCACCGACAGCAAGGGCGGCGTGCCGACCTATCGCAATGTGTCGGTCACCACGTCGGGATCGACCTATCGCGTCGTCGATGAATTCACCACCGGGCAAATTTCCAGCGCCCACGTGAACTTCACGCTGCGCCAGATCGACGCCGATCACCTCGAAATGACGCAAAGCGGCGGCACGCTGAAGCTTCAGCGCTGCAAGTAATCCGAATTATTTAGTGACGCGCGATGATCTCGCGCTCGCCGCGGTAAACGCGGGTCCCGCCGGCGCAGGCGCCTCTCTTGCGGCGCATGAGGATCGAGGGCCGCCGCTTGCACAGCACATTGCTGCGGCGCCGGCGCGGCCGCGGCCGATCGATCTGGACGCCGCCAAGGCGGGCGAAGGCCTCGCGCAACGCACCGTCGTCCTCGACCAGCAGCGGCAGGCCGAGCACAGTGGCCCAGACGCGCCATTCGACCATGGCGTCGTCGGTCTCGTCGGAAACGAACAGCGGCAGCCTGAGCGCCGGATCCTCGTGCTCGAGCGTCACGCTGGCGCCGACCGCCAGGCCGCCCTCGCCCAGCATCAATTTCAGGGACACTCCGGCAAAGGCGGACACCGGCAGGTTGAGCGCCATGAGCATGCCGCGCAGCGACCGCCGCACCAGCACGCGCTCGCGATGCAACTCCACATGCCGCACCCGCTCGTCGGCCGCGGCATCGCTCGCCGCAAAGCGCACAGGCAGGGCGAACGGGTCGAGCCGCAGCACGCGGCTCGACCCGGCGGGGCTTCCGCCACTTCGCATCTGACGCCTCAAACTCTCCCGGCGCCGGGCTTATTCGCCCGGTCGCGCACCGATCTTGGCGGAAAGGCGTCGGAATAGGCTTAAGGTTCGGGGTTAACCAGATGTTGCGCGGGCCGGTTCGCACGCGATGATTGACGCGGCGTTGCCAAGCATGATTGACGAGGGATTGCCGCGCCGATGCAAATTGTCGGCGGCGGCAGTTGAACCTCTTGCATTCGGAACCATTTACCCACCATGCGCGCTCCCGCCCCTTCCCTGTTCGATCAGACCGCCCTTGCCGAACGCGCCGAGCGCCTGGTGAAGGCTGCCCGCGCCGCCGGCGCCGATGCCGCCGACGCGGCAGCGTTGCGCTCGATGTCGCTCTCGATCGAGGTCCGCGACGGCGCGGTGGAGGAAAGCGAGCGCGCCGAAGGCGATGACCTCGGCCTGCGCGTGCTGGTCGGCCGCCGTCAGGCGGTGGTATCGACGAACGACTTGTCCGCCGACGGCACCGCGGCGCTGGCCGAGCGCGCGGTGGCGATGGCGCGGGTGGCGCCCGAGGATAAATTTGCCGGCCTCGCCGACGCGAGCCTGTTGACCCATGATTTTCCCGACCTCGATCTGCTCGACCCCGAACTGCCGACGGTGGCCGAGCTTGAGGCACAGGCCCGCGCCGCCGAAGCGGCCGCGCTTGCCGTCAAGGGCGTCGCCAAATCAGGCGGCGCTTCGGCTTCCGCCGGCATCGGCGGCATGGTTCTGGTGACCAGCACCGGCTTCAACGGCGCTTATCTTGCCTCGCGCCACGGTATCGTGATGACCGCGATCGCCGGCGAGGGCACCCGCATGGAGCGCGATTACGATTACTCTTCGGCGCTGCATGCATCCGATCTCGACAGCCCGGAAAAAATCGGCCGCAGCGCCGGCGAGCGCGCGGTCGAGCGCCTCAATCCGCGCAAGGTGACGACGCGCAAGGTGCCCGTGGTGTTCGATCCGCGTGTCGCCGGCACCTTGGTGGGACATCTCGCCGGCGCCGCCAATGGCGCTTCGGTCGCGCGCAAGACGAGCTTCCTGCGCGACAAGATGGGCGAAAAGCTCTTCGCCGAAGGTATCCGCATCATCGACGACCCGCTGCGCAAGCGCGGTCTGCGCTCGCAGCCGTTCGACGGCGAGGGCATCAGCGGCAAGAAGCTGGCACTCGTCGATGACGGTGTGCTGCGCTCCTGGCTGCTCGATTGCGCAACCGCACGCGAACTCGATCTCCACACCAACGGCCGCGCCCAGCGCAGCACGTCCTCGACTCCGTCGCCGGCGCCGACCAATCTGCACATGGAGCCGGGCAGCCTCAGCCCCGAGGAACTGATCGCCGATATCAAGGACGGATTCTATGTCACCGACCTGATCGGGATGGGCGTCAACATGGTCACCGGCGACTACAGCCGCGGCGCGTCCGGATTCTGGATCGAGAACGGCAAACGCACCTATGCGGTGAGCGAGGTCACCATCGCCGGGCATCTGCTCGACATCTTCCGTACCTTGACGCCTGCCAACGATCTCAAGTTCCGCTATGCGACCAATGCGCCGACGCTGCGGCTGGAGGGCCTCACCGTTGCCGGGCAGTGATCCGCTCGTCGCGCGCCTCGAAAGCATCATGCGCGGGGCCGGCGAGCTTGCCGTCAGCACGTCGCGCGGCGCGTACAAGCGCTGGACCAAGGGCCACGATAATTCTCCGGTCTCGGACGCCGACATCGCGGTGAACGACTTTTTGCGCGAGCGGTTGTCCGCGCTGGTTCCGGAAGCCGGATGGCTGTCGGAAGAAACCGAGGATCATCCGCCAGGCCGGACGCAGCCGTCGGTTTGGATCGTCGACCCGATCGACGGCACCCGCGCCTTTCTGATCGGCCGCGCCGACTGGACCATATCGGTGGCGCTGGTTGAAAGCGGCCGCCCGCGGCTCGCCGCGCTTTACGCACCGGTAACCGACGAGATGTTCCTCGCCGCAAGCAGCCGGGGCGCCACGCTCAATGGTGCGCCTGCCCGCGTCAGCGCCGGCGATAGTCTGACGAACGCCAGCCTCGCCGGGCCGAAGCGCTATCTCGACCGACTTACCGGGCTCCTGCCCGGCATCGAGGCGCGGTCCAAGATCCATTCGCTGGCGCTGCGGCTGTCGCGCGTGGCGGAAGGCACGCTCGATGCCGCCTTCGCCTCCACCGGCAGCCACGACTGGGACCTCGCGGCGGCCGATCTTCTGGTCCACGAGGCCGGCGGGCTGCTGACGGATTTCTCCGGCCGGCCGCTGCAATTTAACCGTCCCCATGTCGTGCATGGCGCCCTGATTGCCGCCGGGCCCGCCCGGCATGCGGCGCTGCTCGAGCTCGTGCGGACCCGCCACAGCGAGTTTGCATAGACTCGGCTTCTCCCGCTAAATCTCCTCTCCCATGTCCGCCGCCGGGGCTTTCACGAAGGAATGAGTCATGACCGAAAAAGGTCCCGGAAAACAACTGCTGCATCTGGTGCTGGGCGGCGAACTGAGCGAACTCGGCGGCAGCGAATTCAAGGATCTCGACAAGATCGAGATCGTCGGGATTTACCCGAACTACGCCAGCGCCTACGTCGCCTGGAAGGCGAAGGCGCATCAGACTGTCGACAACGCGCATATGCGTTACTTCATCGTCCACCTGCACCGCCTGCTCGATCCCGACAGCGCGCCGCGGCCGATGCATTAAGCGACGGGAGCCGATGATTTCACTCAAGCGTCTTGTTGCTTCATCGGCTTTCCAGAGCGCCGCCGGGGCCTGCGCGGCATCCTATCTTCGCCTGGTCTGGTGGACCACGCGGCCGATCGTCGAGCCGGCCGACGCCTATGATACGGTGCAGATTCCGGCCATCATCGTGATGTGGCACGGGCAGCATTTTATGGCGCCGTTCATCAAGAAGAGCGATGAGCAATATCGCACCAAGGTCCTGATCTCGCGGCACCGCGACGGCGAGCTCAATGCGCGAGCGGCGGAGTGGCTGGGGATCGGCACCATTCGTGGCTCCGGTGCGCATAACGGCGAATTCTACCGCAAGGGCGGCGCCGCCGCCTTCAACGAAATGCTCGAGGCTCTGGCGCAGGGCTATAACGTCGCGCTGACCGCCGACGTGCCCAAGGTGGCGCGCGTCGCCGGGCTCGGTTCGGTCAAGCTGGCGCAGTTGTCCGGGCGGCCGATCTACGCGGTGGCGATTGCCACGCAACATCGCTACGAACTCGACAACTGGGACCGCACCGCCATCAATCTGCCGTTCGGCCGCATCGGCATGGTGGCGAGCGAGGCGATGTTTGTCGACCGCGATGCCGACGATGCGGCGCTCGAAGCGGCCCGGCAGCGGGTCGAGAACGAGCTCAATCGCCTCACCACACGCGCTTACGAAATTGCCGACGGCACCGGGAGAGCCGCATCGTGAAGGAGCGGATGCCGGCCGCGCTGCGCCTCTACCGGCTGTTGTCGGCGGCGGTGACGCCATTGGCCCCGCTGCTGCTGGCGGAACGGCTGCGGCGGGGCAAGGAACATGGCGCGCGGATAGGCGAGCGGCGCGGCGAGAGCGGCGTGCGCCGCCCGCCCGGCGCACTCATCTGGGTGCACGGCGCAAGCGTCGGGGAGATCCTCAGCGTGCTGCCGCTGATCGAGCGCCTGCGCGCGCGTGGTCTGCGCGTGCTGGTGACCTCAGGCACGGTCACGTCCGGCGACCTCGCCGAGCAGCGGCTGCCGGCCGACGTCATCCACCAGTTCGTGCCGCTGGATACGCCGCGCTTCGTACGCCGCTTCATCAAGCACTGGCGGCCGAACCTGGCGCTGTTCGTGGAGCAGGATCTGTGGCCGAACCTGATGATCGAGGCGGCGCGGCGCGGCGTGCCGCTGATCCTGGTCAATGGCCGGCTGTCGGAAGCGTCGTTCCAGCGCTGGCGCCGGCTTCCCAAAACCATCGCCAACCTGCTTGCCCGCTTCGACCTCTGTCTGGCGCGCACGCCGGCCGACGGTGCGCGCTTTTCCGAGCTCGGCGCGCCGCGCGTCGTCACCAGCGGCAATCTCAAGCTCGATGTGCCGCCGCCGCCCGCCGATGCGCGCGCGCTCGAGGCGCTCAAGAAGGCCATCGGCAGCCGCCCGGTGGTGGCGGCCACCTCGACCCACACCGGCGAAGAGGCGGCGGTGATCGAAGCGCACCGCCGCCTGCGCAAGAACTTCCCCGGGCTGCTGACGCTGATCGCCCCGCGCCATCCCGAACGCGGCGTCGGCGTTGCCCAGATTGCCGGGGCGGCGGGACTGAAGACGGCCGTGCGCTCCTTCGGCGAATTGCCCGACGCATCGACCGAGATTTACGTCGCCGACACGCTCGGCGAACTCGGCCTGATCTATCGCCTGGCGCCCATCGTCTTCATCGGCGGCTCGCTCATCCCGCATGGCGGGCAAAATCCGATCGAAGCGGCCAAGCTCGGCGCCGTCATCCTGCACGGGCCGCATGTGGATAATTTCGCCGAGATCTACGCCGCGCTCGACGCCGCGCACGGCGCCGAGCCGGTCGGCGACGCCGGCCGGCTCACCAGCGCCATCGGCAAGCTCCTGTCCTACCCGCAGACGCGCGGGCATATCTCCGAAAACGCGCGGGCGACGGTAGAAGCGCAAAGCGGCGCGCTCGAGCGCACGTTGCAATCGCTGGAACCTTACCTGACGCAGCTACAGCTCGCCGAGCGGGCGCGCCATGCGTGAGCCGGCGTTCTGGTGGCGCCGGCCCGGGCTCGCCGGCGCCCTGCTGACGCCCGTCGCGGCCATTTATGGCGCCATCGCCGCAAGCCGCATGGCCCGCCCCGGCGGACGCTGCGGCGTGCCGGTGCTATGCGTGGGCAATTTCACCCTCGGTGGCAGCGGCAAAACGCCGACGGTGCTGGCGATCGCGAAGCTGCTGCAGGGGGCAGGAAAGCGCGTCTTCTGCTTGAGCCGCGGCTATGGCGGCAGCGTCAGCGGCCCGCAGCAGGTCGACGCCCATTCCGACCACGCCGCTCATGTCGGCGACGAGGCGCTGCTGCTGGCGCGGGTCGCACCAACCATCGTCGCGCGCGACCGCCGCGCCGGCGCCGACGCCGCGCGCGCCGCCGGCGCCGACATTGTGCTGATGGACGACGGTCTTCAGAACAGCGCCGTCGTCAAGGACTTCACCATCGCCGTCGTCGATGGCCGCCGCGGCATCGGCAACGGCAAGGTCTTTCCCGCCGGTCCGCTACGGGCGCCGCTCGCGGCGCAATGGGCGCGCTGCGATGCATTGCTGGTCATCGGCGAAGTAAGCGGCGCTGCGGATGTGATCGCCGCCGCCAGGGCGCGCGGCAAGCCGGTGCTGCAGGCGCGGCTCGTCCCCGATCCGGCCACGGTCGCCTCGCTCGCCGGCAAACGGGTCCTGGCTTTTGCCGGCATCGGCGACCCCGAGAAATTCTTCGCCACCATCGCGGCCACCGGCATCGTTGCGCCGAAGCGCGTGGCCTTCCCCGATCATCACCAGTTCACCGCGGAAGAAGCGGCAGCGCTGGTGATGCAGGCAGAGCACGAGGGTCTGGAGCTGCTGACAACCGAAAAGGATCACGCCCGCATGAGCGGCGATGCCGGGTCGGCGGCGCTCGCCGAGCGCGCGCACGTATTGCCGGTCACGCTCGCATTCGAAAAGCCGGATGAGGTGAAGGCGCTGCTGGCGAAAGCGATGGAGCGCTAGCCGACGCGGGGCGCGCGCAAGCGCTGCATGACCGCCTCCGGCGTGGCATAGGCCTCCTGCCGGTCGACGCTCCAGTATTTGAGCTCTTCGAGCGGGATCGGTACGCCGGTCACGGCGCAGCGCACATAGGCGCCGGGACGAACCACGCGGAAGTCGCCGTCCAGATACTTGACCTCCGCCTCCCCGCTCATCGGCGGCGAGCGATCATAGCGATTGAGCAAAAGCGGCCTCCATTGCGGCGCTATCTGAGTCGTAAAGATAATCCCTCACGGGCGCGAGCGAAACCCCGTAGGCTCGGGCTGGCCCAGGCAATGCCGCTTAAGCCCCGAACAGGCTCCCCTGCCCACTGCCGCCGCCGCGCGAGCGCGATTTGGGCTTTGCGGCCGATTGCGGCGGCGCGCCGGGCTGGTCCGCCGTAGCACCGACACGGCCGTCGGAAAACTCGATCTGCAGCCGCGCGCCGGCAGCAACGGCCGAGGCCGAACGCAGCGGCTGGCCGCCGCCGTCGCGCACGAGAGCAAAGCCTCGCGCCAAAACGCCGCGGTAGGAGAACGCCGCCAGCAACTGTCCGGCGCTCCGCAGCCGCTGCGCGCGGCGATCGAGGGCGACACGAACCGCCCGAGAGCGCCGCCCATCGAGCGCCGTCACCACCTCCAGCCCGCGCGTCAGCCGCTGCCGCAGCAGCCGCGGCGACAGCCGCGCGGAAACGCGCGTCAGCCGCCGGTGGTGGATCTGCGCATTGGCGATCAGCGCCCGCGGCAGCCGCGCGGCGCAGGCGTCGAGCCGCTGGCGCGGGCCGCTGAGCAATTCATCGAGCGCCGGCAGCGCCCGCGACAGCAGCCGCAATTCCTTGCGCCGCTGCTCGATACCGCGCTGCCAGCGGGCGAGCTTGCGGAGGCCCAGATCGGCAAGCGTTGCAAGCAGCTCGCTGCGCACCGGCACCGCCCGTTCCGCAGCAGCCGTCGGCGTCGGCGCGCGCCAGTCGGCAACGAAATCGATCAGCGTGAAGTCCGTCTCGTGGCCGACCGCGGAGATGAGCGGGATCATGCTTTCGCTGGCGGCGAGCACCACGATCTCCTCGTTGAACGACCACAGGTCTTCGAGCGAACCGCCGCCGCGCGCGACGATGATGAGGTCGGGCCGCGGCAGGCGCCCGCCTTCCGGCAGCGCGTTGAAGCCGGCAATGGCGCTCGCGACCTCAGCGGCGGAGGTTTCGCCCTGCACCCGTACCGGCCAGACCAGCACACGGCGTGGAAAGCGATCGGCAAGGCGATGCAGGATGTCGCGGATCACGGCGCCGGTCGGCGAGGTGACGACGCCGATCACGTCGGGAATGAACGGCAGAAGCTGCTTGCGCGCCTCGTCGAACAGGCCTTGCGCCGCAAGTTTCTTTTTGCGCTCCTCCAGGAGCTTCATCAACGCGCCGATGCCGGCGGGCTCCAGCGCCTCGATCACGATCTGGTATTTCGACGAGCCGGCGAAGGTGGTGAGACGGCCGGAGGCGATGACGTCGAGACCTTCTTCCGGCTTCACCCGCATGCGCGCATGCGTGCCCTTCCAGATCACGGCCTCCAGCACCGCCTTGTCGTCCTTGAGACGGAAATAGCAGTGGCCGGAGGGCGAGGCCCCCTTGAAGCCGGAGATTTCGCCGCGCACCCGCACATAGCCATAGGCGTCCTCGACGGTGCGCTTGAGCGCCGCCGAGAGTTCGGAGACCGTCCATTCCGCCGTATTGACGCGCGCCGCGTCCGCGACGGACGCGGCGTCGGTGATTCTGCTGGCTGCCATGCACTCTTGATATACGCCGAATGCCCGCGGAAAACACGCCCGCACGGGCGTCGCAACGGCCTGTCAACCCTTTTCGCCGATGCTTACGGGTGGAGGCGATTGCGATGAATCCCCACGCCCATGAAATCGAGCACGTCAAGGTCCGGGTCCGCTGCCCCGAATGCCGGACCACCTTTCACGAGCGGCTCAACCGGGTCATCCACGGCGACCGTGTCCGCTGCCCAACCTGCCAGGAAGAGATGCAGTTTCACGGCATCGGCCATATTCACGAGCACGACACGATCGCGAGCTACATCCACCACGTGGAACGTGGTTGTCGACAAGCTGCACCCACCTCTTGTCCTCTCCCGATCCGCCCGCTAACCCACGACGGAAGCGGACGGACGCGCAATGAACATCCTCATCCTCGGTTCCGGCGGGCGCGAGCATGCGCTCGCCTGGAAGATAGCGGCGAGCCCGCTCGCCGACAGGCTCTATTGCGCCCCCGGCAATGCCGGCATCGCGCGGGAGGCGGAATGCGTCGTGCTCGATCTTGCCGACCACGGCGCAATTATCGGCTTCGCCAAGGAGAAGAACATCGATCTCGTGGTGGTCGGGCCCGAGGCACCGCTCTGCGCCGGCATTGTCGACGACCTGGAGACCGCCGGCATCAACGCGTTCGGCCCCGGCAAATGGGCGGCGCGGCTTGAAGGCTCCAAGGGCTTCACCAAAGACCTGTGCAAAGCCAACAAGATTCCGACCGCCGCCTATGAGCGCTTCAAGGGGGCTGCGGCGGCCAAGGACTACGTGCGCAAGAAAGGCGCGCCGATCGTCGTCAAGGCCGACGGGCTAGCCGCCGGCAAGGGCGTGGTGGTGGCCGAAACGGTGCAAGAGGCCGAAGCCGCCATCGACATGATGTTCGGCGGCGGGCTGGGCGCGCCGGCCTGGGAGATCGTCATCGAAGACTGCCTCGTCGGCGAGGAGGCTTCGTTCTTCGCGCTGTGCGACGGCCATACCGCGATCGCGTTGGCGTCCGCGCAGGACCACAAGCGCGCGTTCGACGGCGACAAGGGACCGAACACCGGCGGCATGGGCGCCTATTCGCCGGCACCGATCATGACGGCGGACGTGAACAGGCGGGTGATGGACGAAATCATCATGCCGACGGTGCGCGCGCTCAAAGCGATGGGCGCCCCCTACAAGGGGGTGCTGTTCGCCGGGCTGATGCTCACCAAAGCCGGGCCGCAGCTCATCGAATACAATGTCCGCTTCGGCGATCCGGAATGCCAGGTGCTGATGCTGCGCATGATGTCGGACCTTGTTCCGGCATTACTGGCGGCGCGCGACGGGCAATTGAAAAATTTCGATCTGCGCTGGTACGACGATGCGGCGCTGACCGTGGTGATGGCGGCGAAGGGTTACCCGGGCAGCTACAGCAAGGGTACCGTTATCTGCGGACTCGATGACGCGGCGCAGGTCGACGGCGTACAGATTTTTCACGCCGGAACGAAATTGGAAAACGGAAAGATCGTCGCCAACGGTGGCCGCGTGCTGAATGTTTGCGCGCTTGGCGAAAATGTGGCGGAAGCTCAAGCGCGCGCTTATTCCGCCGTCGATAAAATAAAATGGCCGGAAGGATTCTGCCGCCGCGACATCGGCTGGCGCGCGGTGGTACGCAAGTAAAGATGGACGATTTGCAATGATTGCGAGTGATTTCACATCCGCGTTATCGCGCTCGACAATTTCTTGCGTCTTTAGTCGCAGGCCCGCGCACATTCCAAGCAATGCGCGCGTTTTTTCTGCGAGAAAATAAACGCTCGGTAAATTCACTTTTATTCCAGATGGCTCCTATGCGTGTGCGTCGCTATCGACGCGCGCGGAAATTCCTACTTTGCGTGCGGGGCTACTACAGGAGACTTGAAATGAGAAAGTATCTTTTGGCCGCCGCGCTTGCCGTCCTTGCAGGTTCGCCGGCATTCGCCGCGACCCATCACAATCGCGCGGTGCGCAATGATCCTGCGAAGTCGGCCTACGATTACGTCACGCCGAATTCCGACATCGTCGGTTCGACCGGCGCGACCGGCGCCAGCCAGATCAACCAGTCGCGCCAGTTGGAAGACAATCAGGCCAACTTCGGCGAGTGATCGTCGTCGGTCCTCGACAACCCAAAGCCCGGCCTTGTGCCGGGCTTTGTTCTTGTCGCTGGACAGTTCGCTGCAGACGTGGCGGCGGGGAGCCAATTCCAGCCGCGCAGCGGGTAAAGCCTTACCCGGCATGGTCTGCATCCGTAGTGCTACGCGTGTTTTTTACTGGCGGCACGGGCGATGCTGCTCAGGGATCGGGAGGACTCGGAGTGTGACATGAAGAAACTCGTGACTACCGCCTTGATCGCCGCATCGTTCGTCTCGCCGGCGCTAGCCGGACCTCACCGCACGGTCTCGCCACAAGCGGCCGCGGCGCAAGCGTCCGCGCCGTATTCGGCCGATGCCTACAGCGTGACCGTCAACGGCCAGACCATCGGCCGCGACCCCGACGCCAATGTGCGCCTGATGCTGACCCGCGATCCCCAGACCTTCGCATCGTGACGTCGCTGCGTTAGTCACGGCGACGCAAAGCCCGGCTCAGGCCGGGCTTTGTGCCACTCAAGCCCGGCGTCAGCCTTTTGCAGCGCTCGGCGACTGTCCCCAATGAGACCGGCAAGTCGCCGCTGCGGTGTCTTTACGCGCATCCCGGAATGGCCGCATAAAAGCGCCATGACCAGCATCGACCGGCAGCAGGCGTTTTCCGGCACCAAGGAGGTCGCCGCGGCGTTGATGCTCGATGCGGCGCAGCTCGAAGCCTATCTCGCCCGGAATGTCGCCGGCTTCGCCGGCCCATTGGCGGTCAAGCAGTTCAAGGGCGGCCAGTCGAACCCGACCTATCTCCTGGAAACACCGGCGCGGCGCTATGTGCTGCGCCGCAAGCCGCCGGGCAAATTGCTGCCGTCGGCGCACGCGGTCGATCGCGAATATCGGGTGATCCGCGCGCTCCACGCGCAAGGCTTCCCCGTGGCCGAGCCGATCCTTTATTGCACCGACGAGAGCATCGCCGGCACGGCGTTCTACGTCATGAGCTTTGCCGACGGCCGCGTGTTCTGGGAGCCGCAAATGCCCGGCTCGCACGCCGGCGAGCGCGCGGCGGTCTATGACGCGATGAACGCAACCATCGCGCGGCTGCACGCCTTCGAGCCGGCGCAGATCGGCCTCGGCGATTTCGGCCGGGGCGAGAACTACGTCGCGCGCCAGGTCGAACGCTGGTCGAAGCAATATCGCGCCTCGGAGACGGAAAAAATCGACGCCATGGAGCGGCTGATCGAATGGCTGCCGCGGCATATCCCGCCCGGCGGGCCGGTGCGGCTGGTGCATGGAGACTATCGGCTCGACAATCTGATCGTCGCGCGCGACGGCCCGGAGATTCTCGCCGTGCTCGACTGGGAATTGTCGACGCTGGGCGATCCGCTCGCCGATTTCACCTATCACTTGATGGCCTGGCACATGCCGCCTTCGGAGAGCGCCGCCGGCACCGCTTCGCTGGTCGGTCACGATCTTGCGGCGCTCGGCATTCCGACGATGGCCGCGTATGTGGATGCTTACGTTGCGCGCACCGGGCTCGATCCGCGCCCCGAGCTCCCGGTCTATCTCGCCTATAATTTCTTCCGCATCGCCGCCATTCTGCAGGGCATCATCGGCCGCGTCCGCGACGGCACCGCGACGTCGGAATTCGCGCCGGCCAAGGCCGAGATGATCCGCCCGCTGGCGGCGAAGGCGTGGGAATTCGCCGCGGCTGCCGGCGCGCGCTGATCACGGTCGACAGGGCCTTTCCGGGAATGCGCCAATTTTAGCGACTGGCGCAGCGCGACATTGACGCCCGCGCCCTACGTTGCGCCGTTCATTGGAAGTGTCACCCCCCGTGTCCGCAGCACCGAGTATCGGCATCCAGACCATCATGCCGAAAACGGCAACCAGCCCGAAGGATCCGCCGCAGCCGCCGGCGAACGACCGCGCCGCCGAGGCCGACAGCGCGCCGAAGCCGGCGCCGCCGCAGCCGCCGCCCGGCATGGGCAAATTCGTCGACAAGACGGTCTAGCTAGCGCCGCGCCTGGAAGAACTGGCGCAGCAGCTCCGCGCTTTCGCTTTCGCCGATACTGCCATAGACCTCCGGCCGGTGATGGCAGGTCGGCTGCGTGAAGAAGCGCGGGCCGTGTTCGACCGCGCCGCCTTTCGGATCGGCCGCGCCGAAATAGAGCCGGCGGATGCGGGCAAACGACATCGCCGCCGCGCACATGGCGCAGGGCTCGAGCGTCACATAGAGATCGCAATCGGTCAGCCGCTCGGAGCCGAGCGCCGCGGCGGCAGCGCGGATCGCCAGCAACTCGGCATGCGCGGTCGGGTCCTTGTCGCTGAGCGTGCGGTTGCCGGCGCGGGCGACGACCTCGCCGCCACGCACGACCACGCAGCCGACCGGCACCTCGCCGCGCGTGCCGGCGGCACGGGCTTCTTCCAATGCCAGTTGCATAAAAGACGCCATGCTCGTTTCGTGTCGTGAACTCTGCTATCAGGCCGCAACCTTATTGCGGCTTCGAGCATGTCCGACAAGAGCAAAGACATCCCCGGCGAGCGTATCGCCAAGGTGATCGCGCGGGCGGGGCTGGCCTCGCGGCGCGAGGCGGAAGCCTTGATCGCCGCCGGGCGCGTTGCCGTCAATGGCGCGGTGATTTCCTCGCCGGCGCTTAATGTCACCGCATCCGATCGCATCGCAATCGACGGCACGCCGTTGCGCAGCCGCGAGCGCACGCGGCTCTTCCTCTACAGCAAGCCGCGCGGGCTGGTGACCACGCATTCCGACCCGCAGGGGCGGCCGACGATCTTTCGCGCCCTGCCGAAGAACCTGCCGCGGCTGATCAGCATCGGCCGGCTCGACCTCAACACCGAAGGGCTGCTGCTGCTCAGCAATGACGGCGGGCTTGCCCGCGTGCTCGAACTGCCGGAGACCGCCTGGCTGCGCCGCTACCGCGTGCGCGCGCTGGGCCGCATCACGCAAGAGGCGCTCGACCGTTTGCGCGCCGGCGTCACCGTCGACGGCGTGCGCTATGGGCCGGTCGAAGCCACGCTCGACCGCGAGCAAGGCAGCAATGTGTGGCTGACCTTCGCCATCCGCGAGGGCAAGAACCGCGAGGTGCGCAAGGTGCTCGAATCGCTGGGACTGAAGGTGAACCGGCTGATCCGCGTGTCCTTCGGGCCGTTCGAGCTCGGCGAACTGGCGCACGGCGCGGTGCAGGAAGTGGCAACGGCGGAGTTACGCGAGACGCTCGGCCCGCTGGCCGCCGAGGCCGGCTGCGATTTCGACGCGCCACTTGTGGAGCAGGCGGACGAAATGCCGCGGCGACGCCCCTCGCCCTCCGCGCCGCGGCGCGGCGCTCCTCCTCCCGGCAAGCGGGGTGAGCGGCAGAAGGACGGCAAGAAGAGATTTGTCCCGCGCGACCGCCGCGGCGGTCCGCGTCCGGCAAGGCGGAAATAATGCGCGTCGTCGGCGGCCGATTGCGCTCGCGGACGCTCGCGGGGCCCAAGGGCGATGGCTTGCGTCCGACCGCGGACCGCCTGCGCGAATCGCTGTTCAATATCCTGGCGCACGGCTATGGCGATCCGATTAGCGGCGCGCGCGTGCTCGACCTTTTTGCCGGCACCGGCGCGCTCGGCATCGAGGCGATCTCGCGCGGCGCATCCTATGCGCTGTTCGTCGACGACGGCGTCGAGGCGCGGGCGCTGCTGCGCGACAATGTCGAGAGCCTGGGGCTCGGTGGCGTCACCCGCATCTTCCGCCGCGACGCCACCAAACTGGGGCCGGTGCATCCTTTGGAGCCGTTCTCGCTCGCCTTCCTCGACCCGCCCTATGGCAAGGGTCTGGCGGAGAAGGCGCTTGCTTCGGCGCGCGCTGGCGGCTGGCTGACGCCTGGGGCGCTCGCCGTGGTCGAGGAAGCAGCCGACGCCAAGTTCACCGCGCCGCAAGGATTTGCCGAGCTGGAGCGGCGCCAATACGACGACAGCGAGCTGGTGTTTCTGCGCGCACCATGATCAGCGGCGGCCGAACAGGCGCTCGATATCGCCAAGCTTGAGCTCGACATAGGTCGGGCGGCCGTGGTTGCACTGGCCGGAATTGGGCGCCGCCTCCATATCGCGCAGCAGCGCGTTCATCTCCTCGGGCTTGAGCCGGCGCCCGGCGCGCACCGAGCCGTGGCAGGCCATGGTGGCGGAGACGTGCAGCAGGCGACGCTCCAGAGGCAAAGAATCGTCCCATTCGGCCATGTGCTCGGCGAGGTCGCGCAGCAGGCCGCGCACATCGACCTCGCCCAGCAAAGATGGCGTCTCGCGTACCGCGATCGCACCGGGGCCGAAGTCCTCGATGATCAGGCCGAAGCGGGCGAGTTCCGCAGCGCGGGCGACGAGCCGTGCGGCATTGGCCTCGTCGAGCTCGACGATTTCCGGGATCAGCAGAATCTGCCGCGCGATGCCGGATTTGTCCAGCGCCGCCTTCATGCGCTCATAGACGATGCGCTCATGGGCGGCGTGCTGATCGACGATGACGAGGCCGTCGACCGTCTGCGACACGATATAGGTCTCGTGCAACTGCGCGCGGGCGGCGCCGAGCGGGCGCTCGATCGATTCCGGCGCCGGCTCATGACTTTCGACACGGGCATCGGCCGCAGGCGCGCCGGCGTCGAACGCCGTCTGCGCCGGCTCGGCAAGGCCGAGCGCCGCATTGCCACGTATGCTGGCAAACGAACCGGGCATCAGCGGCCGCGCAAGTGGCGTAGCATGCGAGCGCCGCCAGTCATAGGCGCCGCGCCGCGGCGTGGCGAGCGGCCGGAACGCCGCGATGGTGGCGCTGCCGCCGGTCGACGCGACGCGCTGGCCGTCGCGCGCCAGCGCCTCCTTCAGCGCGCGCACGATCAGCCCGCGCACGAGGCCGCCGTCGCGGAAGCGCACTTCGGTCTTGGCCGGGTGCACATTGACGTCCACCTCGCGCGTCTCCAGCGTGACGAACAGCGCCAGCAGCGGGTGCCGGTCGCGCGGCAGATAATCGGCATAGGCCGCGCGCACCGCGCCGATCAGCAATTTGTCGCGCACCGGGCGGCCGTTGACGAAGAGATATTGGCCGAGCGTGTTGGCGCGGGACAGCGTCGGCAGGCCGGCGAAACCTTCGACGCGCAGGCCGTCGCGCGTCGCCTCGATGGCAAGGGCATTGGCGCGGAAATCGGCGCCGAGCACGTCGCCGAGGCGGGTAAGCCGGTCCGCCGTTGCCGCCCAGGTCGCCGGCGCCCGCTCCTCGCCGGCGAGCGTGAAGGCGACGTCCGGCCGGCTCATCGCCAGCCGCCGCACCACCTCGCGCACGGCTTCGGCCTCGCTGCGGTCGGTCTTCAAGAATTTCAGCCGGGCCGGCGTCGCATAGAAAAGATCGCGCACCTCGACGCTGGTGCCCGCCGACAGCGCCGCCGGCTTCACGTCGGATTTCTCGCCGGAATCGACTTCGATCACCCAGGCATGCGGCTCGCCGGCGTGGCGCGTGGTGATGATGAGGCGGGCGACAGCGCCGATCGAGGGCAGCGCCTCGCCGCGGAAGCCGAGGGTGTTGATCGAGAGCAGGTCGTCGCCGGCGAGCTTGGAGGTGGCGTGGCGCTCGACTGCCAGCTCGAGATCGGCGCGGGTCATGCCCTCGCCGTCGTCGGTGACTCGGATCAGCCTGCGGCCGCCGCCGTCGGTGAGCACCTCGATGCGCCGCGCGCCGGCGTCAAGCGCATTTTCCACGAGCTCCTTGACCGCGCTCGCGGGCCGCTCGACCACCTCGCCGGCGGCAATGCGGTTGACGATCGATTCGGATAGCTGGCGGACGGGCATCGGGCGGGCCTGATTCGTTTCCGCCCGATTTTACCGGCGCAGGGTGGCCTTCGCGAGGCAGGGCCTGAAACTGCCCCCGTTATCCTAAGCCGTCGTCCCCGCGAAGGCGGGGACCCAGTAATCACCGGGGTTACTGGATCGCCCGCTTTCGCGGGCGATGACAGCAGAGACCTAGTCGAAGTTCGGCTTGCCGCCGCGCAGGCTCTTGATGCGCGAGCGGTGTTTCTTGCCCTCGACGCGGCGCTTTTTCTCGGCCTTCGGCACCTTGGTGGCGCGGCGCGGCACCGGGCGCACCGCCGCCTGCCGGATCATGTCGGCCAGCCGCTCGCGCGCCTCGGCACGGTTACGCGTCTGGTCGCGATGCTGCTGTGCGACGATGACGATGACGCCTTCCTTGGTGAGGCGCTTTCCGGCGAGCCGCATCAGCCGGATGGCGACGTCATTCGGCAACGACGGCGAATGGCGCGCGTCGAAGCGCAACTGCACCGCGGACGAGACCTTGTTGACGTTCTGCCCGCCGGGGCCGGAGGCGCGCACGAAACTCTCCGAGAGCTCGCAGTCGTCGATTGAGATGGTGTCGGTGATGCGCATGGCCCATCATGCGTCATTCCGGGGCGCGGGCGAAGCCCGCGAGCCCGGAATCCAGAGCAGCATTCCGTGTCGCCCCTGGATTCCGGGCCCGGCGCTGCGCGCCGTCCCGGAATGACTAGGAGGCCAAATACTTCTTCGCCAGCACCTTGCCCTCCTCCACCGCCGGCTGGTCGAAGGCGTCGACGCCGAGCAGATGCGCGGCGACGATGGTCTCCAGCATGAAATGCATCAGCAGTTCGCCGAGGCTTTGCTCGTCGAGTTTGGGAATGGCGATGGTGCGCACCGGGCAGCCGTTCTTCGCCAGCGTCTCCGCGGTGGCGCGCGCTTCCGCGGCGGCAAGATCGCCGATGGTCTTGCCGCCGAGGCCCGGCTCGCCGGCAAGCGTGGCCAGGTCCACATCGATGCGCGGCCCGAGGCCGCCGCCGGCGACGCTGACCACGGTGAACAGCTTGTCGCGCGGCCCGCCCAGATACAGCTGCACCTGGCTGTGCTGGTCGACGGGCCCAAGCGCGCCGACCGGCGTGGTGCCCTTGCCGTTCTTGCCCAGGCTTTCGGCCCAAAGCTGTACGTACCAATGGGTGAACCGTTCCAGCCGGTCGGAATAGGCCATGACGATGCTGATGGTCTTGCCTTTGCTCTCGGCGAGCGCAACCGATAGCGCCGCGCCGAGGGCGGCCGGCACCTCGGCCGGTTTATTCTTCGCCAGCACCGGCGCCAGTGCACTGCCGGCGCCCTTGCGGATGGCGGCAATGTCGAGGCCGAGGATCGCCGCCGGCAGCAGGCCGACATTGGTCAGCGCCGAGAAGCGCCCACCGACGCCGGGATCATGATCGAGCATCGGCACCTGATGCTTGCCGAGCAGGTCGCGCAAGCCGTTGCGCTTGCCGGATTTCGCCGGCTCGCTGATGCCGAGGAATGCGCGGCCGGGATCGGCGCCCGCGGCCTTGACCGCAGTCAGCGCGGCAATGGTCTGCATCAAGGTTTCGGCGGTGCCGCCGGACTTCGAAATCGCAACAAAGCGCGAGGTCGCCAGCGGCAGCTTCGCCAGCATCGTCTCGAACGACAGCGGGTCGAGATTGTCGATGAAATGCACGCGCGGGGACCCGCGCAGAGCGTTGACGCCGGGCACGGCGTAACCGGCAAGCTGCGCCAGCGTCTGCCCGCCGAGGCTGGAGCCGCCGGTGCCGAGAATGACGATATCGCTCGCGCCGCCCGAGAGTCCCTTCGCCGCCGCGCCGATGCCGGCAAGGTCGTCCTGCTTTTCCGGCAGCCGCAACAGCGGCAAGGCGCCATCGGCGTGGCGTGCACGCAGCCAGTCAAGTGCCCCCTCGGCGCGATCAAGGGCGGCATTCAAGGCGCCGGCGGCAATGCCATGCGCTCCGACCGTCTTCTCAAGCGCGTTGTCGATGTTCTGGATAATGGGCATGGCGACGGAGGCTCTCTCGCCCCGTATTTGCCGGGAGTCGGGACCGGGCACAACCGGGAAAACGGGAAATCGTTCCGCTTATTCCGAGCTGAGGCCCGCCGGCTTGCCGGCGACGCTGACCAGCATGCCGCCGGCATAGAGACG
>DATJYA010000011.1:0-2204 GCA_035499835.1 Pseudolabrys sp. | reverse complement strand
GCTGCGCGAGAGCTTCTGACCCACTTCATCACCAGACTTCCAAAGCGGCCGGTGGCGGACCGGTCGATCTGGCGGCATGCGTCGGCTGTGCCGCTCGTGCATTAACAGAGGCAACCTCATGACGATCAATCTGACGATTCCCGATATTCGCGAAATGAAACCCCGCATCACCGTGTTCGGCGTCGGCGGCGCCGGCGGCAATGCGGTGAACAACATGATCACGGCGGGCCTGCAGGGCGTCGACTTCGTCGTCGCCAATACCGACGCCCAGGCGCTGACCCTGTCGAAGGCCGAGCGCATCATCCAGATGGGCGCGCAGGTCACCGAAGGGCTCGGCGCCGGCTCGCAGCCGGAAGTCGGCCGCGCCGCGGCGGAGGAGGTGATCGACGAGATCCGCGATCATCTGTCCGGCGCCCATATGGTGTTCGTCACCGCCGGCATGGGCGGCGGCACCGGCACCGGCGCAGCGCCCGTCGTCTCCAAGGTCGCGCGCGAGCTCGGCATCCTCACCGTCGGCGTCGTCACCAAGCCGTTCCACTTCGAAGGCCAGCGCCGCATGCGCTTTGCCGAAGCCGGCATCGTCGAATTGCAGAAGGTGGTCGACACGCTGCTGATCATCCCCAACCAGAACCTGTTCCGCGTGGCGAACGAGAAGACCACCTTCGCCGATGCCTTCGCCATGGCCGATCAGGTGCTCTATTCGGGGGTCGCCTGCATCACCGACCTGATGGTCAAGGAAGGCCTGATCAATCTCGACTTCGCCGACGTGCGCGCCGTCATGCGCGAAATGGGCAAGGCGATGATGGGCACCGGCGAAGCCTCCGGCGAAAAGCGCGCGTTGACCGCCGCCGAGGCCGCGATCGCCAATCCGCTGATCGACGACGCCTCGATGAAGGGCGCCAAGGGCCTCTTGATCTCCATCACCGGCGGCAAGGACCTGACGCTCTACGAAGTCGACGAAGCCGCGACCCGCATTCGCGAGGAAGTCGATCCCGACGCCAACATCATCGTCGGCGCCACCTTCGACGAAACGCTGGAAGGCATCATCCGCGTCTCGGTGGTGGCGACCGGCATCGACCACACCGGCGCGCTACGGCCGTCGCAGCCGGCCGAGACGGCGCTGAAGGAACTCGCGAGCAAGGTACGCAGCGACACTCGCCGCATCGCCGAGCGCATCGAACGCATCCAGCCGGCGACTGCGGCCAGCATCGAATCGGCCCATGCGGCCGTTGCCGCCGCCATCCTGCCGCCGCTGGCGGCGGATGAGGTTTCCATCCGCCCCATGCCGATGAAGCCGTCTTTGTTCGAACCGGCGCCGGCGGAAATTGCGCCGGCCGAGCAACCTCTGGCCAAGGCCTTCATCCCGCCGGCCCCGGACCGCGGTGTCGTGCGCACGCGGCGCATGCCGCGCGTCGATGAATTGCCGCTGCCGGCGCAAAACGAGATCAAGGCGCAACGCGGCGAGCTTGGCGACGACCATCCGGAAAAGCGCAGAATGTCGCTGATGCAGCGGCTGGCTTCGGTCGGTATCGGCCGGCGCACCGACGATGCCGAGCCGCCGGCGGCTCCGCGCATGGCACGGCCGATGCCGCCGATCCCGCCGCGACCGGCGGCACGTGCGGACGGCCAGCCGGTTTCCGAATATGCCCGCCGCCCGGCGCCGCAGGGCCTCGATCCCCACGGTCGTCCGGCCGCTGTGCATAACGCGCCCGAGGAGGACCAGCTCGACATTCCGGCGTTCCTGCGCCGACAGGCGAACTGACCGCCATCGACAGAGCCCGGGCGCCTGGTTTCGGGTGCCCGGCCACTTCTTAAGTAATTGAAATATTGAAGCTTTATAGCGAAGCGAGGTGGATCCTTGGCGCCCGGCGGCCGACTTCCCGGTCTAACGGCCGCTTGGAACTATGCCGGTTCGCACCTGTGACAATTACGGCAAAAAGGTAACAGTCGGTAAGACAACGTGACTTGGAGAAACCGGATGATCTGGCCTAAGTTTCGGCCAAGAAAGGGACTTTTCAGTCTCTGGGGGTTCGCGGTGCGGCGCAATGCCGTGCCTCGCTGAAGGCTAAATTGTGGCTCCGTTGAGTCTGGGTATGGGACCGCGCCGCTCGGGTCGAGCGTGTGCGGGAAACGGGTAAATGAAGGGCGCCAAGCAGACAACGCTGCGCGATCACGTTGCCGTCTCCGGCATCGGTGTTCATTCC
>DATJYA010000010.1:0-2112 GCA_035499835.1 Pseudolabrys sp. | reverse complement strand
CTGCTCGCGCCGCGCGACGCCGACCGCGATCTGATGATGGCGAGCATCGAGCCGGTCTGGGACGGCAACGAGACGTGGCTGGTGTTCGGCGGCACCTTTCTGTTCGCGGCCTTTCCGCCGGCCTACTACATCCTGCTGCCGACGTTTTATGTGCCGATCATCCTGATGCTGTTCGCGCTGATCTTTCGCGGCATCGCCTTTTCGTTTCGCAGCCATGCCCGCGGTACGCGCGGCGCCTGGGATTTTGCCTTCTTCGGCGGCTCGATCGTTGCGGCCTTTGCGCAGGGGCTGGTGCTCGGCGGCTTCATCGGCGGCGTCGGCGTCACCAATGGCGTGTTCAGCGGCGGCCCACTCAGTTTCCTCAGTCCGCTCGGCGTATTGTGCGGGCTCGGGCTCATCGGCGGCTATGCGTTGATGGGCGCGGGCTGGCTGATCTGGAAAACCGAAGGGGCGACGCAGGCTTTTGCGCGCCAGGCCGGCGGCGCGGCATGTGCCTTAACCGCGGTCATGATGGCCGTCGTCAGCGCCTGGACCGCCTGGAGCCAGCCGGACGTCGCGGCACGCTGGTTCTCGTTCCCGAACATCGCCTGGCTTGCGCCGGTCCCCGTCATCACCGCCGCGGCTTTGATGATGGCGTGGCGATCGTTGAGCACCGGCCGCGGCGCTGAATTTCAGGTTTTTGTCCTGTCGATTATTGTCTTTCTCTGCGGGTTCCTCGGCCTTGCCGTCAGCTTGTGGCCCTACCTGGTGCCGCGGCACATCACGATCTGGGACGGCGCGGCCGACCCGCAGACGCTTGTCTTTGCCGGCGTCGGGCTGGCCTTTATTCTGCCGATCGTCCTTGCTTACCAGTTCAACGCGTATTGGGTGTTCCGCGGCAAGACCGAGTTTGAGGCGCTCGAGGCCAGCGAGGACGAGGTACCCACGATCTGGGCAAGGCGCGGCCGCGACCCGCAAAAGGAGTTGCACCTGCCGTGAGGCCCTTTGCCGCACACGCGGAGCGTTCGCGATCGAGTCCGGAACGCTCGTTCTGGCGGCAGCGGAGTGCGATCGCCGCACGTTAAGTCGATTGTGTCTGCTCATCGACTGGAGGCTTCCGATCACGCGACCTTGATAGCACGGTGACCAAGCTTTGTCTGGCCTTTCGCCCGGCTCCTCCGTATTGGAACGAAAGCGAATCTTCTCCGTTATCGCTTTTGGGGAGCACGGATGGACGACCAAACCCGGCAGCCACAGAAAGCGCGTACGCTTCTCGCGCAGGCGATGGGTGCGGGCGACGCCGTCACCAAGGCGCTGGTGCCGCCTATCCACATGTCGGCGACCTATCTGCGCGACGCTGACAACGGCTATAGCGGCGGTTACGTCTACGGCCGCACAGACAACGCCTCAGTGCAGCAGGTCGAGGCGCTGGTCGCGGCGCTCGAAGGCGCCGTCGAAGCCATGACTTTTGCTTCCGGCATGGCGGCGGCGACATCCGTTTTCCTCGCGTTGGAGAAGCCCACGCATATTATCGCCTCGCGAGTCGTGTACTGGGGTTTCCGCTCCTGGCTGCAAAAGATTGGCCGTTACGGCCACAGCATCACCTTTGTCGAGACCTCCGATCTCGACGCCGTGCGCGCCGCGGTGCGGCCGGGGGAAACCGGTCTGTTCTGGATCGAGACGCCGAGTAATCCGTTGTGGACGGTGACCGACATCGCTGCGGTCTCCGAGATCGCGCACGATGCCAACGCCATCCTCTGCGTCGATTCGACGGTGGCGACGCCCGTCTTCACGCGGCCGATTGCCCACGGCGCCGATATCGTCATTCATTCCGCCACCAAATATCTCAACGGCCATTCGGACGTCGTCGCCGGCGCACTGGCCGCGGCACGCGAAACCGACCTGTGGACGCGTATTGGCGAGGTACGGGCGCAGAATGGCGCCGTGCTCGGGCCGTTCGAGGCGTGGCTGTTGATGCGCGGCATGCGCACGCTGGAAGTCCGCGTGCGCGAGCAGGCGCGCACGGCGGCGCTGCTTGCCGCGCGGCTTGCCGAGCATCCCGCGCTGTCGGCATTGATGTATCCCGGCCTTGCCAATCACCCTGGCCACGATATCGCATCGCGGCAGATGAGC
>DATJYA010000009.1:0-5878 GCA_035499835.1 Pseudolabrys sp. | reverse complement strand
CGGCGACTCATATGCGCGGAAAGAGACGAGCTGAGCGCTTCCGCCGCCAGTTCAGGAACGGTAATCATGCGAGCCCCCCGGACCGCATTGCACCGTAGTATCGTGATGTTGCTGTTTTACGGCAGGTCAACCTTAGGTCCGGTACAGGCTGTCATAGTGTGACCGTTATCACACGGGCCGCGTAAAAAAACAGGCGTTTTTGTTTACGGCGAGCCGCGCAGGCGGAGCGTGTCGCCGCGTACCTCCCAGCTTTCCAGCCGGTTGAGGAAACTCATGCCGAGCAGGTTGTGCTTGAGCTCGCCGGCCTGCGCGACCAGCGCCGGCACCGAACGTTCGGTCAGGCTGCCGACGGCAACGCGGTCGAGGGTCACCGGCGCGGCGCGGGTGCGGCCGTTCGCCGTATCGACGGTCACGGTATAGGTGAGCACTTCGAGCGGCAGACCCGCGGCCTTGGCCGCCTCCTGCGTCAACACCACCGAGCTTGCCCCGGTGTCGAGCACCATCGGCACCCGCGCGCCATTGATCCGCGTCGACACGGCGAAATCACCGCCACGACCGCGTACGACTTCGACGTCGCGTCCGTGCGTCGCCACATAGCCGGGCACGAGCTCGGCGAGCACGCGGTCGGCGACCTCGCGCAGCTCGAAACGGTAACTGTAGCCCACAATCAGCACTAGGCCAATCACCGCCCAGAACAGCAGCGCCTCGAGGGCTTTCGAAACCCGCTCACGGAACATCATCACCACCATGCCGCCGACAAATGCCAGCAAGATGACCTTGATCACCAGCGAGCCGACGTCGTGGCGTAGCAGCGTCGTGATGGCGTCCTGATCGGCGCTGGCGATCAGCGCGGCGACCGACAGCGCCACCGCCACCACCAGCGACCATGTGAGTCGTCGGCTCATGTCATCCTGCCGGATTCTGCACCGCCATTGCGGCGGCGCGCCGCGCCGGCAATTCCGCCATCACGCGTTGCCGCTCGTCGGCGCTCATTTTCGTCCATTGCGCGATCTCGTCGATGGTGCGCCCGCAGCCGAGGCACAGGCCGGAGCGCGCATCGAGCGCGCAGATTTTAACGCAAGGGCTCTCGATCATGGCCGCTCTCGCACCGGGAATCGCCGGCAAACATAGGCATGGCGGAGGGGAACGCAATCATGGCATCGCAAGATGACCAAAAGTTCAGGTGCCGGCACGAAACAGTGGCCGCCGCTGCAGGCGCTGCTTTTCTTCGGGCGTGAGCACCGGCTCGCCGGGCGCGGTCATCGGCGGCGCGTGCTCCTGGATGGGCTCCATCGCCGCCACCACCCGCTCGGGCGGGAAGGTCACCACCACCTCGGTGCCGATGCGCAGCTTTGACTTGAGCACGAAACTGCCGCCGTGCAGGTCGACGAGGCTCTTGGCGATCGGCAGGCCGAGCCCGGCGCCCTGTTCGGCGGACTTGATCGAATTCGAGCCCTGGCCGAAGGAGGCGAGCACAATCGGAATTTCCTCTTCCGGAATTCCGGAGCCGGTATCCTTGACGCTCATGTATTGCCCGCCGGACGCGGTCCAGCCCACTTTCAGCCAGATCTCGCCGCCCTGCGGCGTGAACTTGATGGCGTTGGACAGAAGGTTGAGACAGATCTGGCGCAGCGCGCGCTCATCCGCCCATAGCCGAGGCAGGTCGGGTTCGTAAAGCTCGTGCAAGGTGATGCCGCGATTGGTCGCGCGCAGCTTGAGCAGATGGTGACAATCCTCGACGATGGCGGTGAGCGAGACCGACTCCTCGTTGAGCTCGTAACGCCCGGCCTCGATGCGCGACAGATCGAGGATTTCGTTGATCAGCCCGAGCAGGTGCACGCCGGAATTATGGATATCGGCGGAATATTCCTTGTAGGCCGGCATGGCGTGCGGGCCGAACACCTCGGTTTTCATCACTTCGGAAAAGCCGAGAATGGCGTTGAGCGGCGTGCGCAGCTCGTGGCTCATCTGCGCAAGGAAGCGCGACTTGGCGATATTGGCGGCTTCCGCGCGCCGGCGCGCCTCGTCGGAGATGGTCTTTTCGTGCTCGAGCTCGCCGATCAGCGCGTCCTTTTCCGCGCGCGCTTCGAGCGTCGCCAGCGTGGTCGAGTAGAGCCGGTAGGCGAGCACGGCGAAATAGGCCTGCGCCGTCACCGCCATGATGGCGAGAATGTAATTGCGCAGCGAGCCTTGCAGCGTAAAATCGAGCGCGATGGCCGCGGTGACCGGGAAGGTGGCGGCGAAGGCCGCGACCGGCAGGCTCGAGGCGAGCATGCTCGAGACCGCGACGACGAGCAGCATCACGAACAGCATGAAGGTGCCCGAGCTTTCGTCGGCGCCGACCGGATGGATGAGGATGAACATCCAGGCCAGCCCGTAGAACAGGTCGAGCATGATGAAGCGCAGCCGCCAGGTCTTGGCGACGACCTCGGGCATTGGCAGCGCCAGGAACTGCCGGCACTTGGTGACGACGACGGCGTGGATCACCAGCACGCTCACGGTCCACAGGCCGGCGGTGACGGCGCCCGTCCACAGGCTCGACAGGAACCCGATGGTGGCGACCAGCAGCAGGATCACCAGCGAGGCGGAGAGGCGGTTCTGGGCGTATTGCCGCAGCAGCTCGTAGTCGAAGGCCGGGCGGGTGCCGCTCGACGAGGTCAGCCGGTCACGCGCGTCGCGCACATATTGCGCGGCAAGGCGGCGCTTCACCGGAGAGGCCTCCGGCGGTAGCGCGGTCAGATCGGGTTGCTCCCCAGGGATGGCCATTCACAAACGCCGCACGCGAAATACCGACTGCGCCAACCTCGCCGATAATCCTTAAGACCGTGCTTAAGAGGCGGCTAAGGAGGCTGGTTAAGAAAGGCTTATTCGGCCTTTGACAGGCCGGCGAGGACCGTGTTCGGCTTGCTGTTCGGCACTATTCGGGAGGCCTTCTATGAAGCTTTACGACGCCGGGCGGGCGCCAAATCCGCGCCGAACGCGCATTTTCCTCGCCGAAAAGGGCATTTCGCTGCCGACCGAACAGGTCGACATCATGACCAAGCAGCACAAAACCCCCGAATACACGGCCATGAACCCGCTGCAACGCATTCCCTCGCTTCTGCTCGACGACGGCACGGTGATCAGCGAATCGATCGCGATCTGCCGTTATTTCGAGGCGTTGCGGCCGGACCCGCCGCTGTTCGGCGTCGGCGCCAAGGGGATCGCCGAGGTGGAAATGTGGAACCGGCGCTGCGAGATGAATTTCATGTTCAGCGTCGCCTCGGTGTTCCGCCACCTGCATCCCTCGATGAAGGAGCTCGAAGTGCCGCAATTGCCGGAATGGGCGGAAGCCAACAAGCCGCGCGTCGCCTGGTTTCTTGAACTGCTCGACCGCGAACTGGCAACGCGGGAATTCATCGCCGGCGACCGCTATTCCGTCGCCGACATCACCGCGCTGGTGACCGTCGACTTCATGAAGCCGGCCCGGCTCACCGTTCCCGACGCGCTCACCAACGTCAAACGCTGGCACGCCGCGGTTTCGGCGCGACCGAGCGCGGCGGCGTGATGCGGCTGACCGTCATTGGCTCCGGCGACGCCTTTGGTTCCGGCGGGCGGAGCAACACCTGCTTCCTTCTTGAGACCGCCAAGGCGGTCATGCTCGTCGATTGCGGCGCTTCGGCCATGCCGGCACTGAAGGCGCACGGCATCGATCTCAACCGCATCGACGCCATCGTGCTGTCGCATCTGCACGGCGACCATTACGGCGCGCTGCCGTTCCTTCTGCTCGACGGACAGTTCCTGTCGCGCCGCGAGCGGCCGCTGCTCATTGCCGGGCCGCCGGGCACGCGGGATCGCGTCAGCGCCGCGCTCGAAGTGTTCTTCCCGAAATCGACCGGCATCAAATGGCGCTTTGCCTGGCGCGTCGATGAGATCGCACTCGACCGCGAGGCGATGGTTCTCGATCACTCGCTGCGGACAACCGAAGTGGTCCATCAATCGGGCGCGCCATCGACGGCGCTGCGGCTGTCGGACGGGCAAACGGTGTTCGCCTATTCGGGCGATACCGAATGGACGGAGGCGCTGCTGCCGATCGCGCGCGATGCCGACCTGTTCGTTTGTGAATGCTACGCCTATACGGGAAAAATGACCGGCCACATGAGCTGGCAAATCCTCAAAGGGCGTCTCGCCGATCTGAAAGCAAGGCGGATCATGCTGACGCACATGAATCCGACGATGCTCGCCCGTCTCGGCGAGATCAGGACGTCGGGCGTTCTCGTTGCCGACGACGGACTGGTGATGGAATTCTAGCGCTCGAGCCGCGCCAACAGGCTCGACGTATCCCAGCGCTTGCCGCCCATGGTTTGCACCTCGGCATAGAATTGATCGACCAGCGCGGTGACCGGCAGGCTCGCGCCGTTCTTGCGCGCTTCGCCGAGACAGATGCTGAGGTCCTTGCGCATCCAGTCGACGGCGAAACCGTAATCGAACTTGCCCGCGACCATGGTCTTGTAGCGATTTTCCATCTGCCAGCTTTGCGCCGCGCCTTTGGAAATTGTGGCAATGACTTTCTCGACGTCGAGCTTCGATTTCTTGGCGAAATGCAGCGCCTCCGCGAGGCCCTGGACCACGCCGGCAATGCAGATCTGATTGACCATCTTGGTGAGCTGTCCGGCTCCGGGCTCGCCGATCAGGTTGCAGGCGCGCGCATAGGCGGCGATCACTGTCTCGGCGCGGGCGAAGGGCGCTGCCTCGCCGCCGCACATCACCGTGAGCGCGCCGTTCTCGGCGCCTGCCTGGCCGCCGGACACCGGCGCGTCGACGAAATCGAAGCCGCTTTTTTTCGCCGCGGCAAACAGTTCGCGGGCAATTTCGGCGGAGGCCGTGGTGTGGTCGACGAAGATCGTGCCTTTGCCCATAGCCTGGAAAGCGCCATTTGCTCCCAAAGTCACCTCGCGCAGGTCGTTGTCATTGCCGACGCAAGCCATCACGAAATCCTGGCCCTGCGCTGCCGCCTTGGGCGTTGGGGCGGACCTGCCGCCATATTGCTTAACCCACCTTTCGGCCTTGGCCACGGTGCGGTTGTAGACGGTGACTTCGTGGCCGCCTTTGTTCTTGAGATGCCCGGCCATGGGATAACCCATCACGCCCAAGCCTAGAAACGCCACTTTCGCCATTGTCATCCTCCCGAATTGATTGATCCGCCTGGCCGGCCTTGGCCGCCGCGTATCTATACATAATTGCCGGGCAGGGCGGTCAACCGGTCTTGACCCTGCAGCCCACATTGACCCGGTAGCGTTCGCGCCTATGGTGGCGGCGCAAAATCAACGGGGATCGCGCCATGGCGGTGACCAAGGAACAGGTAATGGCGGCTCTGGCCCGTGTGCCGGTGCCCGGTGGGTCGCACCTGACCGAGGCCCGCGTGCTCTCGGACATCGTCGTTACCGAGGGCAAGGTATATTTCTCCATCACCGTCGATGCCGCGGAGGTCAAGGCCTGGGAGCCGGTGCGCAAGCGCGCGGAGGAGGCGGTACGCGCGGTTCCCGGCGTGCAATCGGCGCTGGTGGCGCTGACGGCCGAGCGTGCGGCCGGCGCCGGAAACGCTTCGGCTCGTGCGCCGCATTCGACACCGGCTGCGCGCACCGGCCACGCCCATCCCGCAGACAAAGTTCAGCCCGGCATTCCGGGCGTCGATGCCGTGATCGCGGTTGCCTCCGGCAAGGGCGGCGTCGGCAAATCGACGACGGCGGTCAACCTAGCGCTTGGCTTGCGCGACCTCGGCCTCAAGGTCGGCATGCTCGACGCCGATATTTACGGACCGTCGCTGCCCAAATTGCTCGCCATCAAGGAGAAGCCGCAGACCATCGGCGGCACGCGGCTGAAGCCCATCGAGCGCTAC
>DATJYA010000008.1:0-7322 GCA_035499835.1 Pseudolabrys sp. | reverse complement strand
CAACTGGGGCGCCATCGAGCACCATCCGTTCCTGCATTTCGAATTGTGCTACTACCAGGCCATTGATTATGCGATCCAGAACCGGTTGGCCCGGGTCGAGGCCGGGGCCCAGGGCGAGCACAAATTGATGCGCGGCTATCTGCCGGCAACCACCTATTCCGCGCATTTCATCGTCAATCCGGGCTTGCGGCGGGCGGTGGCGGAGTATCTGGCGCGCGAGCGCGCCTATGTGGAAGCGGCGGGCGAAGAGCTTGCGGCGGCGGCACCGTTCCGCAAAGACTTGGTCGAGCAAGAATAGCGCGACCAGCGCCAGAACAAGCAAGAACTGGGGGAGAACATGCCGGCCTACGATCCGAACAATATCTTCGCCAAAATCCTGCGCGGAGAACTGCCGTGCCACAAGGTTTACGAGGACGACAAGGCGTTCGCCTTCCTCGACATCATGCCGCGGGCGCCCGGCCATACGCTGGTGCTGCCGAAGGCGGCGGCGCGCAACATCCTCGATGTCGGCGCCGACGATTTCGCCCATGTCGCCAAGGTGGCGCAGAAGATCGCCAGGGCGGCGATGACGGCGTTTGCCGCCGACGGCATCACCATCCAGCAATTCAACGAGGGCCCCGGCGGCCAGGTCGTGTTCCACCTGCACATGCACGTCATTCCGCGCAAGGCGGGGACGCCGATGAAGCCGCCGGCAAGCGAGAAGGAAAAGCCGGAGGCGCTCGCCGAGCACGCCCGGAAGCTTGCCGCGGCGCTCGCCGGCTAGTGCGACAGGAAAAAACCGCCCAGCATCAGCGCCGCCTCGCCCACCAGAACGCCGATAAAGACCGAACGCCGGATCGCCACGAAGGCAAGGAAGCCGCACACCGCGGCGCCGACGCGGACGGCGAGCGGAATGCCGGCAAGCCCGCCGGACGGGAACAGGATCAGCTTGGCGATGACGCCGGCGATGATCGCGGTGGCGACCGCCCGCGCCCACACCACGATTTCGGAATCTTCGTTAAGCCCGCGCGCCAGCACCAGGCCGAGCATGCGCCAGACCTCGTTGGGCAGAAAGCCGACCAGGACCAGCACCACATAGGGCCACAAGCCCCCCGTTATGTTCATCGCACCGCCTCGCGCAGCCGCGGAATGCCATAGGCGAGCGAGCCGCCGACAATTCCGGTCCACATCAGGTCGAGGCCGACGTGATAGGCGACGAACAACGGTCCGATCACCAGACCGAGGCCCAAGGCAAGCCTGTCCACCATCAGCCGGCAATTGCGCGCGGTGGAGACGAGAAACGACATCGGCGTGAGGAACAGCAGCGCGCCGGCGAACAGCGGCGGCAGTCCGGCGGCGAGGTAATAGCCGACAAAGCCGAAGGTCACCGCCGTGCTCATGTAGGCGACCGACAGGCCGTTGCAGAACGCGATGCGCCGCTCGCGCGGCATCCCCGGCAGCAGCCTGAGCGACTCGACCCACATGCTCACCGACGTGAAATGCGCCGGCAGCAGCAGATCGCGGGTGCGCGTCCCCGGCCCGCGCAGCAGCGGCAACAGCGCCACCACCATGGGGAACAGCCGGATCGCACTCAGGCTGACCGCGAGCGCCGCCTCGAACAGCGAGGCGCCGCCGCCCAGCGTCGATATCAGGATGACCTGGGCCGGCGAGGCCCACACCACAATCGACGACAGCGCCAGCCACCACACGGCAAAGCCGAAATCATGCGCCAGCGCGCCGATGCCGATATAGGTCCCGGCCAGCACCAGAAAGAACACGGACGTCAGCGCCGAGCGCATGCCGGCGAAGAAAACGGCGGCGGTGGACGAGCTTTCGGAATCGGGGACAGTCATTGCGGCGCTTTTGCTGTCCCACAGGCACCGGGGCCGCGCAAGCCGCCCGGGTTGGACAGCGGCCGCGCGGCGTTTTGCGACGCATCGCCCTGGTCTAGACGCCGAGATGACGATGCAGGACTTCCGGCTGCGCCTTGAGCTCGCTGGCCGGGCCCTCGTGGGCGATGTGGCCGTTATTGATGATGTAAACACGGTTGGCGAGCGCGAGCGTCGCGGCGAGGTTCTGCTCGACCAGCACAATGGTTTGCCCGCTGGCGGTGAGATCGTGGCAGGCCTTGACCAGGTCGCGCACGATGACCGGCGCCAGACCCTCGAAGGGCTCGTCCAGCAGGATGATCTTGGGCGCACGTACCAGCGCACGCGCGATCGCGAGCATCTGCTGCTCGCCGCCGGAGAGATCGGTGCCGCGGCTCGTGCGGCGCTCTTTCAGGCGCGGAAACATCTCGTAGGCGCGTTCGAGCGGCCACTTCGTCTCGGCCGACAAAGCGGCAAGAATGATGTTCTCCTCGACATTGAGGCTGCCGAAGATGCGGCGGTCCTCGTGCACCAGCTGCATGCCTGCTTGCGCGATAGCATGGCTTTTCAGTCCGGCGATGTCGGCGCCGTCGAACACGACCTTGCCGCTGCGCGGCGTCACCACGCCCATCAAGCTTTTCAGCGTCGTCGATTTGCCGGCGCCGTTACGGCCGAGCAGAGCCACAACTTCGTTCTTCCCGACGCGCAGGGCCACGTCGAAGAGGATGTGGGAATCCCCATAATAGCTGTTGAGACCGGAGACCTCGAGGAGGCTCATGGCTCAACCACTCCGCCGAGATAGGCGTCCTGCACCGCCGCGTTGCTCTTGATTTCCTCCGGCGTGCCTTCGGTAAGCACCCGGCCCTCCTGAAGCACGGTGACGCGCTCGACCAGTTCGAACAGCGCATCCATGTCGTGATCGATGATAATCATGGTGCGGCCCCGCCCGATCGACTTGAGCAGCTTGACGGTCTCGACGCGCTCGCTCGGGCTCATGCCGGCGAGCGGCTCGTCGAGCAGCAGCAGGCTCGGATTGGAGGCGAGCGCCAACCCGATCTCCAGCCGCCGCTTCTCACCGTACGCGAGCGCCGAGACCGGCGTGTCGGTCTGCCGAGTGAGATTGACAAGCTCCAGTGTATGCTCGACCTGCTCGTTGAGCCCGGGGATGTTCGCTGGATTGCGGAACAGGTCGAGTTTAAATTTGCCGCGCAGCGCGGCAAGCACGGCAATGGTGACGTTCTCGCGCACCGTCAGCCGCGTGAACAGCTGATTGACCTGGTAGCTCTTGGTGAGGCCGAGCTGGCAGACGTCGGTGACGCCGAGCGGCGTGATGTCGCGGCCGTCGAACACGATCTGGCCGGAGGTCGGCTTGACCTCGCAAGTGAGCATCTTGAAGAAGGTCGACTTGCCAGCGCCATTGGGGCCGATGATGCCGCGCCGCTCGCCGCGCTCGACACTGAAATCGATATCGCTGTTGGCGACGACGCCGCCGTAGCGTTTGCTCAACCCCGACGCCTGCAAGATGGGACCCGTCGCCGCGCCGACGGATCGGCGCTGCAGAGCTTCCGGCAAAGCCGCGGCGTTCACGGACTTTGGCACCGCGGCGGCGCCGACGGCCGGGGCATCATCGCCAGACTCGGCCACCGCATGCCGTCCGGTCGCGAGCGTGAAGAGGTCTTTCAGCCCGCCGACAATGCCGCGACGCAGGAAGCAGACGAGCAGCACGAAGACAATGCCAAGGACCAATTTCCAGGTGGCGCCAAGGTGAAGCGTGGTCTGGAAGAAATCGGACAGATAAAGCCAGACCGCTGCGCCAACCAGCGGGCCGAACAGCGTGCCGGCGCCGCCGATGGCGGTCTGCATGACGAGCTGGCCGGATGTATCGAACATGAAAGCGTCCGGCGGCATGAAGCCCTGCATGACGCCGAGCAGGCCGCCGGCAAAGCCCGCATAAGCAGCGGCGACAACGAAGGCGGTCAGCTTGTAGCCATGGATGCTGTGCCCCAGCGCCGCGGCGCGCAACGGATTGTCGCGGATCGCCGACAGGATGGCTCCGACCGGCGAACGGACAACACGCAAGGCGATGACGAGGCCGACGAAATACCAAAACGCAAGAAAGATATAGAGCGTCCAGTCGGTATCGAATTTGAGCGTGGTGAAGCCGAGATCGAATTGCGGCGTCGGCACGCCTGGCAGGCCGTTCTCGCCGCCGGTGAAGGCCGACAAAGGATTGAACTCGACGAAGAAGAACACCTCGGCGATGGCCACCGTAATCATAGCGAAATAAATACCGGTGCGGCGCAGCGCGATCAGGCCGACTAGGAAGCCGACGACGGACGAGGCGAACAGGCCGATAAACAGCGCCGACAGGACATCGGGATAGTTCAGCTCCGTCAGCAGGTAAGCGGCGACCATGCCGCCGGTGCCGAAAAAGGCGGATTGTCCGAAGGACAGAAGGCCGGTGTAGCCAAAAAGAATGTCGAAGCCGAGCCCGAAGATTCCCCAGACCAGGATGCGATTCACCGTCGTCGGCGCAAAGCCGAGGTGCGGCAACACGAACGGCACCGCGACGAGCCCTACGGCCGTCACCGCCTCGACGATCAGGGGACGCTGTTTGCTGGGCATCAGGGGACCGCGTTCATTCGCGGCCGGCGGCGCCGAGCAGGCCATAGGGGCGCAGCACCAGCACCAGCGTCATGGCGACGAACAGCATGACGTAGGCGTAGCCGGGGTTGAACATCGAGGTGATGCTGATGATCTCGCCGGCGATCAGGCCGCCGAGCACCGCGCCGGGAAACGAGCCCACCCCGCCGATCACGACGACGACGAAGGTCTGTACCAGGATCGCCTCGCCGACGTCGGGCGCGATCGACACCACCGGCGCGTTGACGATGCCGGCAAAACCGGCCGCCATCGCACCGATGCCGAACACCAGCATGAACACGCGGTCGACATTGATGCCGAGCGAATCGACCATAACCGAGTCTTCGATGCCGGCGCGCACGATCATCCCGATGCGCGTGCGATAGAGGACGACGTAAAGTGCCAACAGCGCCACCGCGACAATGCCGAGCAGCGCTAGCCGATAGGTCGGATAGAACATGAAGCCGATCGGCGTGATACCGACGAGGCCGGCTGGCGGCGGCACCGCCTTGGACAGGCTGCCGAAGGCGAAGCGCACCGCCTCGACGAAAACGATGCCGAGACCGAAAGTGACGAGAAGCTGGTCTTCGTGCGGCCGCTTGTAGAAGAAGCGGATGATCCCCCGCTCCATGACGATACCGACCAGCATGACGAAGAGCGCGCCGGCGGCGACCGCGACGATGAACGAGCCGGTGTAGGTATAGGCGAGCCATCCGGCGTAGCCCCCGAGCATGAACATCGCGCCATGCGCGAGGTTGAGCACGCCGAGCGTTCCGTAGATAATCGTCAGCCCGGACGAGATCAGCGCCAGCAATGCGCCGAGCACCAAGCCGTTGAAGCACTGCGATATGAAATTAGGCCAATTAAGCAACGTCCTGGTCCGCGTATTTTTCTGAAGTTCCTTTCCGCAATACGCCCGCAATGGCGGGCCGTATGGGGCCCGCCATGCGGGTTGAGTGAAGCTTCCTCCGCGTCGCCGCGGAGGAAGCCGCCGTCGGATCAGGCGTAGTCGCCGAGCTTGCAGCCAAACGCGTCCGGCTTCTGCATGAGTGGCGCGCCGGGCTGAATCTCGAGCACCTCCCAGTAGTCCTCCTTGTTCTTCATGTCCTTCGGCGCCTTGCCGCGGACGATGACGACGGGACGGACCAGCTGGTGGTCTTCGGGGCGGAAATGCACTTCGCCGACCATGGAATCAAACTTCTCGCCCTTCTCATACTGCTTGATGACGTCCGGCGGATAGAAGGAACCCGCCTCCGACACCATGCGCGCCCAGATGGCGAACTGCATATAGGCATTCTCGGCGCCCCACTCCGGCTTGTAGCCGTACTTCTTGTCGAAGGCTTCGACGAACATCTTGGCGAGTGGATACTTGTCTTCGAGCGTCCACCAGAAATCCGTCGCCGCCAGAACGCCTTCGGTGAGCTCCGCGCCCACTTCCTTGGCGAGGAACGGGATCTGGTACGGGATCACCATTTTCATCTTCGGCGTGAGGCCGAATTGCTTGGCCTGCTGCACTGACAGCACTGCGTCACGGCCCCAGTTGACATTGACGATCACCTCGGCGCCAGAGTTCGCGATGTTGGTGATGTACTGGCTGAAGTCCTGCGTGCCCAGCGGCGAAATCTGGTTGGTCACCATCGTCCAGCCGCCGTGCGCGGTGAGATAGTCGTTGACCGATTTCGTCACCGTGTGGCCGTAGGTATAGTCCGGCGTCATAAACGCCGCCTTCTTGCCCTTGCCGTAGGTCTTGACCAGCACCGGGCCGATCGCGTTGGCGGCCGTCTCGCCATAGAAGCATTGGCGGAACGAGTAGCGCGCGCAGTCCTTGCCCGTGGTGTCGTTGGAGCCGGAGATCGCCACGAGATAGAGGATCTTCTCGCGCTCGGCGAACTTGTTGAGCGCCACCGCGACCGCCGACGATGTCGCGCCGGTCATGGCAACGATCTTGTTGTCGTTGATGAAGGTCTGTTGCGACTGCACGGCCTGGTTGGGCTTGGCGGCGCTGTCGGCAACCACCAGATTGACCTTCTTGCCGAGTACGCCCTTCGACACCTTGGGCGCGATCTTCTTGATCAGTGCATTGCCTTCGTTGATGTGCTCGACGGCGAGCTGCATGCCCTTGAGCTCATCCTCGCCCTGCACCGCATAAGCGCCGGTGCGCGGCACGGTCGCGCCAATGGTCACCGTGTCGCCCTGCGATCCGGCCGGCCAGGTGCCGATCGGCGACTTGTCGGCCGCAAAAACCGGCACGAAGCCGTACGGCAGCAAATTGCTGCCGGCGAGGCCGGCGCCAGCCTGCAATAGCGTGCGGCGCGACACGCCGTTGTTCAGAATCTTCCGCATTGTTGTTTCCTCCAACTGGGTTCTTCGAGTCGCCCCCTCGAATTGTCACCCATCGTTCTTGTTATCGTTGCAGAGTGTGCGCACACCTCCCGCCAGTGACAAAACAGCCCCCGGGCGCTGCGTGAAAATTGAGAAGCGCCGGACACCGTTATCGATCAGCCATTCGCATCTGCAATCGGCGATCCGGTCAATGCCACTTTCGTCGAGGCCGCGCGCGTTTTCTATTGCAGCGCAAAAAAAGCGCGGGCTTAGGGCCCGCGCTTCGTCTTCATCCGCTGGCTGGATCTATCAAGCCTTGATCAGCGGCACCTTCGGCACCGTGCTGGTGCGCTTGCCGCCGTCGCCTTTCGGCCGGGGCGGAGAACGGCGCTTGGCCTTGGGACGCGCCGCCGGGATTTTCTCCGGCTTCGGCGTCACCGGCCCGTCGAGATATTCGAAGCCGAGCTTGTCGCGGCCGTTCTCGTCCTTGTCGACGATGACACGGACATG
>DATJYA010000007.1:0-2381 GCA_035499835.1 Pseudolabrys sp. | reverse complement strand
TTCACCGCCGCTTCCGCGGTGCCGCCGGTGGCGATCAGATCGTCGACCAGCACCACGCGCTCGCCGGCGACCAGCGCATCGGCATGCATCTCGATCATGTCCTCGCCGTATTCCAGCGCGTAGGCGACGCTGACACGCTTCGACGGCAGCTTGCCCTTCTTGCGGATCGGCACGAAGCCGGCGGAGACCTGATGCGCCACGGCGCCGCCGAGGATGAAGCCGCGCGCCTCGATGCCGGCGACCTTGTCGATCTTCATGCCGGCCCACGGCTGCACCAGTTCGTCGACGGCGCGGCGAAAGGCGCGCGCATTGCCGAGCAAGGTCGTGATATCGCGGAAAACGATGCCCGGCTTGGGATAATCCGGGATCGAGCGGATGGCGTCGCCGAGGCTCGCCTCGGCCGGCAGTGAGTTCATGGCTTGGATCCTTTCAGCACCCTGCCGGCAACGGCGTCGAGCTTGGCGATCAGCGCCGGATCGCGCGCCTCCGGCGCCGTGATCAGCGCACTATCGAGCGCGCGGTCGGAGCCGATGGGACAGGGCTCGTGCTCGCGGGGAAAATCGCGCGCCAGGCGCGATACCAGACGCCGGGCGCGCGTCGCATTGTCGCGCAGCACGTGGATGATCTGCTGCACCGTCACCGCATCGTGGTCGGGATGCCAGCAATCGAAATCGGTCACCATGGCGATGCTGGCGTAACAAATCTCCGCTTCGCGCGCGAGTTTGGCCTCCGGCATGTTGGTCATGCCGATCACCGAATAGCCGAGCGACTTGTAGGTGACGCTTTCCGCATAGGTGGAAAATTGCGGGCCTTCCATGCAGACATAAGTCCCCTCGACATGGGGGGTGATGCCTTCCTTGAAGGCCGCTTCCGCGATGCGCGCGCGCAGCCGCGGCGACACCGGATGCGCCATCGACACATGCGCCACCAGGCCCTTGCCGAAGAACGAGCTCTCGCGCTTGTAGGTGCGGTCGACGAACTGGTCGACCAGCACGAAGGTGCCCGGCGGCAATTCTTCCTTGAACGAGCCGCAGGCCGACAGCGAGACGAGGTCGGTGACGCCGGCGCGTTTGAGCACGTCGATATTGGCGCGGTAATTGATGTCGGAGGGCGAGAGTCGATGACCCTTGTCGTGGCGCGGCAGGAACACGACCGGCAGGCCGGCGATCTCGCCGATGCGCAAGGCGCCGGACGGCTCGCCCCACGGGCTGGCGATGCGCTCCTCGCGCGCGTTTTCGAGCCCGGGCAGATCGTAGATGCCGGAGCCGCCGATGATGCCAAGCACTGCTTTGGTCATTGAGACCCCACCCCCACCCCGCCTTGACCCACCCCTACCCCACCCCCTATATTGGGCGTGAGTGAGGTTAGCAAGGAGGATTTGCCGTGGCTTACGTCGCAATTCGAGACGATACGCTTTGGGCCAATCACATCGAAGGCGACGCCGCGCTCAAAGAGCGAATTCAAGCGCTCAAGCCCGGCGAGGTCATCGAGCTCGAAATCGACGGCGTTGTGGGCAGTTGGGAGAAAACGCGCGTCGGCAAGGATGGACGCGCCCAGCAGTCAATCAAGCCGATCGGCAATATGAAACTGGTCTGGAAGCAATTTCAGGCGCGGCGCAAGGAGGTGGTCGAAATTCGCCGGGTGCAGACGGCGGATTCCTATCTCGCGGCACTGAGCGATACGCTTTCCGAATGGAATTCGCCGGCCGATGACGAGGCCTTCCGTGATCTGTGAATTCGGCGATGTGGTTATCGTGCCGTTTCCCTTTGTCGACATTGCCGCGGAGAAACGTCGGCCTTCTGTGGTGCTGTCGCGCCGCGATTTCAATCAATCAAACGGCCATTCGATATGCGCGATGGTGACGACCGCAAGTGAGACGAAGTGGCCGAGCGACATCGCCATTGCCGATTTTCGATCGGCCGGCCTGAGGCGCCCCTGCGTCGTGCGCTTCAAGCTCTTCACGCTGCCAAATCCGATCATCTTGAGGCGCGCGGGCGCGTTAGCCGCACCGGACCGCGATAGCGTGTTTGCTGCGGCACGCGCAATTCTGTCCTAGACCGAAACGCCTCAATTGGTCCTTCAGCCCCGGTGGATCGGCGCGTGCTCAATGCACGGCCGACCATACCTTCTTCTTGGTGAAGTAGAGCAGCCCGGAAAGCACGATAAGGAAGATGATCACCTGGAAGCCGATGCGCTTGCGCTGCACGAGCTTGGGCTCAGCCGCCCACATCAGGAATGCGGAGATGTCCTTGGAATATTGCTCCATGGTCTGCGGCGAGCCGTCGTCGTAGGTCACCTGACCCGCCTGCAGCGGCGGCGGCATGGCGATGTTGTGGCCGGGGAAATATTCGTTGTAGTGGCCGCCCGGCGGCAGCGTGAAG
>DATJYA010000006.1:0-2393 GCA_035499835.1 Pseudolabrys sp. | reverse complement strand
TTGGGGAACGCGTTTTGACGCCGGCAAAAGCGCGGCGCAGATCGTTCGCGACTATGACCTGCGCGTGGAAGGCAATGCTGTGCTTGAGCTGTTCGAGCCCCAGCATTACCAGATCCTCCTTGCCATCCGATGATCGCGGACAACCGCCATGGTGTTCGCCGCGCGATCGATGATAAGCAGGCTCACTGCAGCCGAACGAACAAGGCCGATGTCATGCAATTCGCCGCCCCGACCGGGCCGAATCCGAACGAAGGGTAAGACGTCGTGGCGGCGTCACGCCATGTAATCGTCGCCGGCGCGGGCGTCGCGGGACTGACCGCGGCGCTTGCCTTGGTGCGCGCCGGCCTGCGCGTCACCGTGCTCGAGCGGGCAGAAGAACTGGAAGAGACCGGGGCCGGCATCCAGCTCGCCCCCAACGCGATGCATGTGCTGGATGCGCTCGGCCTGCGCGAGCGGCTCCGCGCGGCGGCGACGGCGTCGCAAGCGATCCGCGTCATGGCCGGTCGCTCGGCGCGTGAAATCCTGCGGATTCCACTCGGCGTCCGAGCCGAGCGGCGCTACGGCGCGCCGTTTCTCACTATCCATCGCGCCGATCTGCAAGCGACGCTCGCGGATGCCGCGCACGCCGAACACAATATCTCGCTCAAGCTCGGCGTCGAGGTCACGGATTTCACCGTCCACGACGCCGGCATCGTCACCGTGCTGGGCCGGCGCGGCCGGCAAATGATCGAGGAGCGCGGCCTCGCGCTGATCGGCGCCGACGGGGTGTGGTCCGCCCTGCGCCAGCGCCTCTCCCGGCAACAGCCGCCGCGGCCGGCGCGCCGCACCGCCTGGCGCGCGCTCTTGCCGAGCGGCGGAATACCGGACGAATTCCGCGCACCGCTGGTGCATCTGTGGCTCGGCCAAGACTCGCACCTCGTGCTTTATCCGGTCAAAGGCGGCGCGCTGCTCAATATGGTCGCCATTGTCGAGGAGGACTGGAACGAGCCAGGCTGGTCGGCGCCGGGCGAGCGTAACGCGCTGTTGCGCCACTTCGCGCGCTGGACCTGGGCGGACGAGGTGCGCGACTTGCTGGCGATGCCGCGGCAATGGCTCAAATGGGCGCTCTACGAGAGCTCCGGCGCCTCTCCCCGCGGCGACGGTCCGACCACACTGATTGGGGACGCCGCCCACCCGATCCTTCCGTTTCTGGCCCAGGGCGCCGGCCTGGCCATCGAGGACGCCGCGGTGCTCGCCGCCATGCTGGGGAAAAATAGCGACAATCCGGCCGCCGCGCTGCGCCGTTATGAGGCGGCGCGGCGCGCCCGCGTCGCCCGCGTGCAGAATGCGTCGCGCCGGCAGGGCCGCATCTATGGAATGACGGGACCGGAGGCGCTGGTTCGCAATTTCGCCATCCAGGCGCTGGGTGGAGAAAAACTGCTCAGCCGCTACGACTGGCTCTATAGTTGGCGCGCGCCCCAATTCGCCGAGGCATTGAGCCGGTCATCATGATGTTTCCCGCCACCATTGCCGGCAGCCTGCCGAAGCCGTCCTGGCTTGCCGAACCCAACAAACTCTGGCCGCAATGGCGGCTGCAGGGCGCCGACCTTGCTCAAGGCAAGCTCGACGCCACGCTGCTGTGGCTCAAGCTGCAGGAGGACGCCGGCATCGACGTCGTCGGCGACGGCGAACAGTCGCGTCAGCATTTCGTGCACGGCTTTCTCGAATTCGTCGACGGGATCGACTTTGCGCACAAGGTCGAGATGGGCATTCGCGCCAATCGCTACAAAGCCATGGTGCCGACCGTGCGCGGCGAATTGACGCTGAAGGGCCGCGTGCATCAGGCGGAGGCGCGCCACGCACGTGCGCATACCAGACGCCAACTCAAGATCACGCTGCCGGGGCCAATGACCATCGCCGATACGATTGCGGACGCCCATTACGGCGACAAGATCAGCATGGCCATGGCCTTTGCCGGGCTGCTCAATCGGGAAGCGCGCGCACTGGAAAAGGACGGCGTCGACGTCATCCAGTTCGACGAACCCGCCTTCAATGTCTTCACCAATGAAGTCGCCGGCTGGGGCATCCAGGCGCTGCACCGCGCGATCGATGGGCTTTCCTGCACCACCGCGGTGCACATCTGCTACGGCTACGGCATCAAGGCCAATATCGACTGGAAGAACTCGCTCGGTGGCGAGTGGCGGCAATATGAGGAGATCTTCCCGGCGCTGGCAAAAAGCCGCGTCGGCCAGGTTTCGCTCGAATGCGCCAATTCGCGCGTGCCGATGAAGCTCCTGTCGCTGCTCGACGGCAAGGACGTGCTGATCGGCGTCATCGACGTCGCCAGCGACGAGGTCGAAACACCGGAGCAGGTCGCCTCGCTCATCGGCGAGGTCACCAAATACCTGCCGAAG
>DATJYA010000005.1:0-11132 GCA_035499835.1 Pseudolabrys sp. | reverse complement strand
GCGGATGAGGACGAATTCGATCGGCTGTTTACCGCCGCGCTGGAGAAGGGCGGGCCGAGCCTCATCGCCGCGCGCATCGACGACAAGCCCGGCGTCGGCACCACCGACCGCGATCCGGTGCGCATTCGTGCGGATTTCATGACCGGGCTCGGCGTCAGGCGCTGAGCCTTATTCGAGCGTCACCGTCTCGAAGCCGGCCGGCAGCACGATTTCCAGCAATTCGCAGTCGTCGGAGTAGCCGCGCACGGTGTGCTTGATCTTCGGCGGCTGGATCCAGCAGGAGCCGGCGGTGAAGGTGTGCACGCCTTCGCCCTCGAATTCCGTCCTGAACCAGCCCTTGAGCACATAGACCATCTGGAAGTCGACGTCGTGATAATGCGGCGTCGAAACTTCGCCCTCCTCGAACGGCCTGGTCATGCGGATGACGTGCGCCTGCACCATGCCGCCAGTTGCGGGCGCGAGGCCCAGATCGCGATAGGCGGAATAGGGGCGCAGGCCGTGATCGAAATCTTCCTCGCGGTGATGGCTGACGGTGAACTTCTGCTTTGGCCGCGCCTTGGCGCGCTCGGCTGCTTTCGCGGTGACTTTCCTTTTCGCGGTCTTTGACTTCGCCGCGGTCTTTGCTTTTGCCTTGCGCTTTGCCTTTGCCATGACAAGCCTCCCGTTGGCTGTTCGGCTCACATTTTATTCTGCAACTTCGGCCACGCCGCCATGAGCCTTCGACCAGCCGGCGGGGTCGTGCATGAATTTCTCGACCTCCGCCAGCATCTTCGGGTCGAATTTGTCGCTGGCCTTGGCGACCGCCAGCACATCCCACCACGTGGTCAGGTAGTGCAGCCTCACGCCGAGATCGCTGAGGATTTTAGCGCCTTCAGGGTAGATATCGTACCAGAAAATGACGAAGCAATGCGCGCATTTGGCGTCGGCGTCGCGCAGCGCCTTGACGAAATTGACCTTACTGCGCCCGTCGGTGGCGAGGTCCTCGACGAGCAGCACGCGCTGGCCGGGATCGAGTTTGCCCTCGATCTGCGCGCCGCGGCCGAAGCCCTTCGGCTTCTTGCGCACATATTGCATCGGCAAATGCATGCGCTCGGCGACCCAGGCGGCAAAGGGGATGCCGGCAGTCTCGCCGCCCGCCACCGCGTCGATCTTGTCGCGGCCGATCTCGCGGTCGATGGTCTCGACGGCGAAATCCATGAGCTTCTTGCGCACGTCGGGGAACGAAATCAGCCAGCGCGAGTCGTTATAGACGGGGCTTGCCCAGCCGGAGGTGAAGATGAACGGCTTGTCGGCCATGAAGCGCACCGCGCCGGTGTCGAGGTAGGCGTGCGCCGTTTCTTCGGCCATTGTCTTCTTGTCGGTCATGCCGGTGCCTTCGGTCCCGCCTTGATGAACCAGTCGGCGATCTGCGCGCCGGTCCAGAACAGCACATCGCGCTTCTTTCTGATCTTCTCGAAGATCTTGCGGAAATATTTGACGCGGTGCGGCGCGCCCATGATGTAGGGGTGCACCGAAATCGCCATCACTCGCGCCGAGCCCTTGGCGTCCTTGTAGATCTGCTCGAACTGGTCCATCGCCCGTTCGTAGAACTCGGAAGCCTTGTGATGCTGGATCAGCATCATGGCGACGTCGTTGCATTCCTGGGTGTAGGGGATGTTGAGGATCGGCTTGCCGCGCGTCTTCATCCACATCGGCTGGTCGTCGAGCACCCAGTCGGCGACATAGTCGTAGCCTTCCTCGGCGAGGATATCCGGCGTCTCCCAGGTCTCGGTGAGACCGGGGCCGAGCCAGCCGCGTGGGCGCTTTCCGGTCGCGCGCTCGAGCACCTGCGCACTCTTGCGAATGTCCTCGCGCTCGTTCTCCACTTTCTGCATGTTGCGCTGGGTAAAGCCGTGGCCGACGAATTCCCAGTTGCGCTCGACGCAGGCTTTGACAATGTCGGGGAAGGCCTCGACGGCAACGCCGTTGATGTTCATGACGCCGGGGATCTTGAAGTCGTCGTAGACCTGCAGCAGCCGCCAGAAGCCGACGCGGTTGCCGTATTCGTGCCAGCACCAGTTTGGAATGTCGGGCATCGGCGAGCCGCCGGCCGGCGGCGTCAGCACCGTGCGCGGCATGGTCTGCGTCGGGTCCCATTCCTCGACATTGGTGACGGTCCACACCACCATGCGCGCGCTTTTCGGCAGCTTGAGCGGCTTGCGCGTGGTGATGGCTGAATAGTCGAGGCGGTCGTTCGGCAGCATGCCGACGGCGGGTTTGGGGAAGTTCATTCGGCGGCCTTTATTTGCGCGTTGGCGATGGGCTTATACCAGTCGAGGATCTGCTCGCCGTTCCAGTGCAGCACGCCCTGGTGCTTGTTCACGTAGTCGTAGACCGCCTCGAGATATTTGATCCGGTGCGGCTGCCCACTGATGTAGGGATGAATGGCAAGCACACAGAACTTGGCGCGCTTTTCGCTCTCGGCATAGAGCCGGTCGAACTGGTCGATGGTGCGCTTGAGCAGGTAATCGCTCTCGTGATGCTGAATCAGCATCATCGGGATGTCGTTGCACTCGATGGTGTAAGGCAGCGTCACCAACGGCCCCTTGGCGGTGCGGATTACCGTGGGCTCGTCGTCATAGACCCAGTCGCCGATATATTTGACGCCGGCGGCTGCCAGCAGGTCCGGCGTCTCCAGCGTCTGGGTGAGGCCCGGCCCGAGCCAGCCGACCGGACGCTTGCCGGTGAATTTCTCCATGATGTCCAGCGTGCGCGCGATCATGCCGGCCTGGTCAGTCTCCTTGTGAATCGGGCCCTGCTCATAGGCGTGGCCCATGAACTCCCAGCCGTCGTCGCGCGCCTGTTCGGCGACGCGCGGGTAGTCCTCGCAGATACGCGCATTGGCGGCGAGCGTCGGCCTGATTCCGAGCTTGCGAAACAGCTCGTGGAAGCGCCAGCAGCCTACCCGCATGCCGTATTCGTGGAAGGCCCAGTGCACCACGTCCGGCATCAGCGGCACGCCGGTCGGCGCTGGCAACAGTTGCCGCGCCATCGGCTTGCCGATGTCCCAGACCTCGTAGTTGACGATGGTCCAGAACACGATGCGGGCGCCGCCCGGCAGCTTCAGCGGCGGCCGGTCGACGATCGCCGAATAGTCGGCGCGCTCCTTGGGGATCATCGGATCGGGCATGGGCAACCTTTCGCCCGCTACATTCTCACGCCGTCGCCTCGACACGCAACCCGACCAGCCGTTCGAGTGTGGCGAAGTCCTTGCCTAATTCGGCCGATGCCGCGCGATGCGCGACCGCGCCGCGTTCGAGCACGATGGCGTCGGTCGTCAATTCGAGCGCCAGGTCGGTATGCTGCTCGACCAGGATGATCGCAATGCTGCGGTCGCTGAGCATCAGTTTTATCGCCGCGATCAGCTCCTCGACGATCACCGGCGCCAGGCCCTCGAACGGCTCGTCCAATAGCATCAGCGCCGGATTGGTCATTAATGCCCGCGCTATCGCCAACATCTGCTGTTCGCCGCCGGAGAGCTGGTTGCCCATGTTGCTGCGGCGCTCGGACAGGCGCGGAAATAATTTGTAGATCGAGCCGAGCACCCACGGGCCGGGCCGCGCCGCGACCGTGAGGTTTTCCTCCACCGAAAGCGAGGGAAAGATCTCGCGTTCCTGCGCCACCCAGCCGATGCCGTTGCCGGCGCGGCGGTGTGACGGCGTCCGGGAAATGTCCTGCCCGCGCCAGGCGATGCGGCCGCCGCGCAGTTGCGTATAGCCCATGACGGTGAGCAGCAGCGTCGACTTGCCGACGCCGTTGCGGCCGAGCAGCGCCAGGCTGCCGTGCTCCGGCAGTTCCAGCGAAACGTCGTGCAGCACCAGCGCGTCGCCATAGCCGGCGCGCACGCCTTGCAGCGACAGCAGCGGCTCAGCCATCCTTATCAACCATGTTTGCGCGTCCCCAGATAGACTTCGCGCACGCCGGGATCGTTGGCGATCTCGGCCGGCGTCCCCTCCTTGAAGATACCGCCGCCGACCAGCACGATGATGTGCGTGGCAAAGCGAAACACCACATGCATATCGTGCTCTATGAACAGCAACGTCAGATCGCCGGAGAGGCTCGCCACCGCCTCGAAAATATCCCCGCTTTCCTCCTGCGGCACGCCGGCCGCCGGCTCGTCGAGCAACAGCACTTTCGGTCTGGTCGCCAGCGCCAGCGCGATCTCCAGCAGGCGCTGGCGGCCATAGGGCAGTTCGCGCGTGACCTGATAGCAGCTATCGCCCAATCTGAGTTTGGCCAGAATCTCGTAGGCTTCCTCGATCGCTTCCCTGTGTTCGGCGACGTTCTTCCAGAATTGGCCGCTGATGCCCCGCCGCTCAGCAACCGCGAGCGTCACCGCTTCAAGCGCGTTCAGGCCGGGAAACAGCGTATTGATCTGGAAGGTGCGGGCAAGCCCGCGGCGCACCCGTGCCTGCGGCTCGAGGCCGGTGATGTCGTCGTCGCCGAGGAAAATTTGTCCGGCATTGGGCGAGAGCATGCCGGTCATCAGATTGATCAGCGTGGTCTTGCCGGCCCCGTTCGGTCCGATCAGCGCATAGCGGGCGCCGACCGGCAGCGACAGTTCGATATCGCGCGCGACAATGAGCGAGCCGAAGCTCTTGGCGAGACGGCGGGTGGAGAGGGCGGGGCCGCTCAACGGGCCCTCCAGCGCGCGGTGAGCTTCGCCAACCCGCCAAGAACGCCGTTGGGCAACAGCACGACCACGACCACCAGCAGCACGCCGATCCAGAAATACCAGTATTGCGGCGCAATGCCGGAAAACTGGTCGCGTGCCACCATGAAGATGGCAGCGCCGATGAGCCCGCCATAAAGCCTGCCAGCGCCGCCGAGCACCAGCATCACCAGCACATCGGCCGAACGCTGGAAGCCGAGAGTCTCGAGCGACACGGTTTCCGTGGTCTGCGCCAGCAGCGCGCCAGCGACGCCGGCAATCGCAGCGGCAATCGTGTAGATGGTGCGGATATGCGTGCGGCTTGCCGCGCCGATCGCCGGCATGCGCACGGCGTTTTCGCGAATGCCGCGCAAGGCCAGGCCGAACGGCGAATTGATCAGCCGCCGCGCGAACAGGAACACGATGAAGAGAACCGCCAGCGAGTAGCCATAGGCCGCGCGGCCGAACAGGTCGAAGTGCAGATAGCCGAACAGCGGCCACATGCTCACGCCCTGCAGGCCGTCGACGCCGCCGGTGAGCCAGCCCGCGCTGTTGGCAAGCTCGGCAAGCAGCAGGCCGAAACCCATGGTCAACATGATCAGCGCCAGGTGGCGGAAGCGGGCGATGATGAAGCTCGTGGCATAGCCGACAAGGCTCGCCATCACCGCGGCGGCGACGAGCCCGGAAAATGGCTCGCCCCAGCCGTATTTCGACAACAGGCCGGCGGTGTAGGCGCCGATGCCGAAGAACGCGGCGTGGCCCAGGGAGACGATGCCGGCATAACCGAGGATGAGATCGAGCGAGAGCGCAAACAGCGCCGTGATCGCGATCTGGCTGGCGAGCGACAGGTAGTTCGGAAACAGCAGGTAGGGAAGAAGCGTGGCGAGCCAGAACGCGATCTCGACCGGCCGCCAACGGCTGCGCGATTGCAGATAGGCTTGCGGGCTGGCGACGCCTTCCATCAGCGCCATCTAGCGCCTCCCGAACAGGCCGGTCGGCCGCCACATGAGCAGGCTGATCATCACGAGGTAAATGAGAAAAGCGCCGATCTGCGGCACATAATATTTGCCGGCAACGTCGCTGATGCCGAGCACCGCAGCGGCGGCGAAAGAGCCGGTGATCGAGCCGAGGCCGCCGACCGAAACGACGATCAGCACATAGACGAGGTAGGTGAAGGCAAATTGCGGATCGAGGCCGACGATCTCGATGGCGAGCGCGCCGCCCATCCCGGCGAGTCCGCTGCCCAGCGCGAAGGTATAGGCGAAGGTGCGCTCGACATTGATGCCGAGCCCGCTCGCCATGCGCTGGTTGTCGACCGAGGCCCGCACCCGGGCGCCGAAGCGCGTATATTCGAGGGTCCCGACGAGGATGAGCGTGGTGGCAATGCCGATGCCGACCAGGATCAGGCGGTATACGCTCATGCGCAGGCCGAGAAACTGCACCGATTGGCGCAAATAGGCGGGCAGCTGCAACGGCTGTTGCTCGGTGCCGAAGTAATAGGCCGCGATCGCTACCGAAATGAAGGCAATGCCGATGGTCAGCAGCACCTGATCGAGATCGCTGGCGCGGTAGAGTCGCCGGTACAGCGCCCGCTCGAAGGCGACGCTGACGGCTGCGGCGACCAGAAAGGCCAAGGGCAGCGTGACAAAAAACGGCCAGCCGTAGCGGTTGACCAGGGTCACGGTGATATAGCCGCCGAGCATGGCGAAGGCGCAGTGCGCGAGGTTGATGAAATTCATCATCCCCAGCGTCACCGATTGCCCGACGGACAGCAGGAACAGGAGCATCCCGTAGGCGAAGCCGTCGAAAATAACGCCGAAAACGGGAGGCAACATGGCGGCTTTCAGCCCTACGAGCCAATCGGCAGGGAAATTAGCCGCTGCGCGGCGGACGAGGAAGCGAATGCCGATCCCCGTCCACCGCCCATATCAGATCAAGGCAGCGGCTAAAACTATCTCATCCGCGCCTTGAACGGATCCTTGACGTTTTCGAATTTGGCAATCTCGACATTGACGAGCTTGCCATCGACTTTCTCGACTTTGCGGATATAGACATTTTGCACGATGTCGCGGGTTTCCGGGTCGATCAAGATGGGGCCGCGCGGGCTTTCCCATTTCATGCCTTTGGCAGCCGCGATCAGCGAGTCGCCGTCGGTCTTGCCCTTGGCCTTCTCGACGGCGGCGTAGATCAGGTGCATGCCGTCATAGCCGCCCAGCGAGAAGAAATCAGGATTGCGCTTGAAATCGGCGTTGTAGACCTTGACGAAGGCATCGTTCGTCTTCGACTTGTGATTGTAGTCGTACTGGGCCGTGGTGATGATGCCGATCGCCGCATCGCCCATGCTGGCGAGCGCGTGTTCGTCGGTGATCTCCATCTGCCCCATGACCTTGGTCTTCTTCGGGTCGATGCCGCGCTCGGCCAGCGCTTTGCCGAAGGCGCCGGGCTGCGCCCCGCCCGGAATCATGATGTAGATGCCTTGCGGGTTGAGATCCTTGGCGCGTTGCACATAGGCAGAGAAGTCGGGATTGGCGACTGCCATGCGCACCGAGCCGACGACATCGCCGCCCGCTGACTTGAAGCCCTGATCGAAGGCGCCCTCGGCGTCGATGCCGGGGCCGTAGTCGGTCACCATGGTGTAGGCTTTCTTCACCCCGTTCTTTTCAGCCCAGGTGCCGAGCGTTTCATTGAGCTGTGGCACGGTCATCGACACCCGCGCCATGTAAGGCGACTTCGTCGTGACGATGGCTGTGGCGGCATTCATCACGACCATGAACTTTTTCGCCTGCTCCGAAACGGCGGCAGCCGCGATCGCGTTGGGCGTGAGCACGAAGCCGGCGAGGATATCGACGTTGTCGCGGGTAACCAGTTCGGTCGCCAGGCGTTTGGCGACGTCGGGCGCGATGCCGCCGGTGTCCTTCTTGATCAGCTCGATCTTCTTGCCGGCGACGGTGCCGCCGTGCTGCTTGATGTAGAGATCGATGCCGTTCTGCATCTGCACCGCTGCGTCGGCGAACTGCCCGGAATAGGGCATGATCAGACCGATCTTCAGCGTGTCTTCGGCGTGACCGGCGAGCGACAGCAAACTGGCTGCCATCGCGGCGGCGCCGGCGAATAGCAAGCGCTTCATGATAATATCCTCCCAGTTGAATTTTATCCCAATAGAATGCCTGAGCTTGCATTCAAAGAAAAGCACCGCGTTATGGCCCATATTTGGGCATTTGTGGCCCGTCGGCGGCCGGCCGTCGCGGTGGGAGACGGACCAAGTCGAATGCCTCGGGCGCGCCGATCGCCCGCCCATCGTCGCTTGCTTCGGCATGGCGCCGATCTGATTTGGCGGCTTTACCGGTATTCGATCGCGTGCGAATAATCGCGCCGCGAGGAGTGAAATGCCGCATATCAACGCGCGCGACGGTGTCCGCCTCTATTATGAAGAAGTGGGCGAAGGCACGGCCGTCGTCTTTGTTCACGAATATGCCGGCGATTACCGCACCTGGGAGCCGCAGATGCGGCGTTTCTCCCGCGCCCATCGCTGCATTACCTTTAGCCAGCGCGGATATCCGCCCTCCGACGTTCCGGGCGATCCCGACAAGTACGGCCAGGACCAATTTCGCGACGACGTCGTCGCGGTGATGGACGCGCTGAAGATCGGCAAAGCCCACGTGGTCGGCCACTCGATGGGCGCCCTGACCGCAGTGCATGTCGGCTTGCGTTATCCCGAGCGCTGCCTATCGGTGACCGCGGCCGGCTGCGGCTATGGTTCGAGCGCCGACCCGCGCAAGGTCGAGGAAGCGCGCGCCGTTTCGCGCGAGACCGGCAAGATGTTTGCGGCCGAGAGCATGCCTGTGGCCGCGGCGCGCTATGGCGACGGGCCGACGCGGCAGGCGCAGAAGAACAAGGATCCGCGCGGCTACGCCGAATTCGTCAGGATGCTGAGCGAGCACTCGTCGCTCGGTCATTCGCTGGTGATGTTGAACCTGCAGGCCAGGCGGCCGTCGCTCTGGGAGATGGAGGCGGAGCTCAGGCGGTTCTCGGTGCCGCTGCTGGTGCTCGTCGGCGACGAGGACGAATGGTGCGTCGACGCCAGCATCTATCTCAAGCGCATCGTGCCGACGGCGGGGCTCTGCGTTATCCCGCGTTCCGGCCACACCATTACCAGCGAGGAGCCGGCGGCGTTCAACGCCGCCGTCGCCGATCTCATCGCCGCGGCGGAAGCCGGCCGCTGGCTGGCGCACAAGCCAGCCTGAGCCATGCCGCGCGCCCTGCCGGACAACTGGCGCGATCTCTATCTGATGCTCGGCACTTCGTCGGCCGCGCTCGTCGGCCTGTTGTTCGTCGCCGCGTCGCTGCATCTCAGTGAAATCGCCAATGAGGAAGTGTACCGGCTGCGGGTGCAATACACCACGCTCATTCTCGTCAGCACGCTCCTGATGGCGACTGCGATCCTGGTGCCACAGCCGTTACCTGCCCTCGGCGCCGAGCTTCTGGTTATCAATCTCTGGGGCCTGTCTTTCCCGATCGCGCTACTGCGCCAGGTGCTGAAGATTCCCAACTCGCGCGGCCGTGGAGGCTTTTCAGTGCGCCGTGGCGCGCAATTCATTTCCGGCTACGTTATCGGCGTGGCTGGCTCGACTGCAGTAGTGGTTGGCTACGAATGGGGCATGTATTTGGTGACGTTGTGCTATGCCAACTGCATGATCGCGTCGATCTGGAACGCATGGATGATCATGTTAGGCATCGCGCGCGGCGAACGGAAACGCCACTGATTTTGGGAGCACTGCAATGGATTTGAAACTCAAGGGCAAGACGGCGCTGGTCACCGGCGGTTCGGAAGGCATCGGCAAGGGCATCGCGCTGGCGCTGGCCAGGGAGGGCGTCGATGTCGCCATTTGCGCGCGGCGCAAGGAGCCGCTCGAAGCCGCCGCTCAGGAAATCGCCAAGGCGACCGGCCGCAAGATCGTCGCCATTGCCGCCGACCTGCGTCAGGACAAGGACGCCAGGAATTTCATCGAGCAGGGCGCCAAGGCGCTCGGTCGCGTCGACATCATGGTCAACAACGCCGGCTCCGCGGCGGGCGGCGTCATCGAGCATTTGACCGAAGACGATTGGGAAAAAGGCCTGCAGCTCAAGTTCATGGGCTACGTGCGCTGCCTGCGCTACGTGCTGCCGATCATGCGCAAGCAGGGCGGCGGCCGCGTTGTCAATCTCATCGGCAATGACGGCGTGAAGCCGTCCTATTGGGAGATTTGCCCCGGCGCCGCCAATGCCGCCGGGCAAAACCTGACGCTGTCGCTCGCCGGCCAATACGGCAAGGACGGCATCAGTTTCGTCGCGGTCAATCCGGGGCCCGTGCGCACCGAGCGCTGGGCGGGACTGGTGGACGCCATGGCGCGCGACATGAAAATCCCGCGCGAGGAAGCCGACAAGCTGGCGCCGGCCTCAATCCCCATGGGGCGCATCGCCGAAGTCGAGGAGGTCGCCAATCTCGTCGTCATGCTGGCCTCGCCGCTGATGACCATGGTCAATGGCACCATGATCGAGATCGACGGCGGCCAGGACAAGCCGTTGATGGACCGCTTCCGCGACCGGCCGCGCGGCTAGAACCCGTAAAGCTCGGCCGGATTGTCGACCAGCGCCTTCCTGCGCGCGGCCTCGTCGGGAATCCAGTCAAGCAGCATGTCGAGCATCCAGGCGTTGTCGGGCTTGACGATGCCGGGCGTCGGATGCGGCCAGTTCGTCGCCCACAACATGCGCTCGGGCGCGGCCTTCGCCGCCACCTTGGCGAGCCTGCCGACGTCGTCGTAATGCGGCGGGCCGACTTTCGAAGTCTCGTAAGGCGCCGCGAGCTTCACCCAGAAGCGGCCGGTGTCGACCAGCCGCAACAGCGTGCGGAAGCCGGCATGGTCGACATCCACCGGCTCGAGAAACTTTCCGGTGTGGTCGATGATCACCTTGGTCGGAAAACGCATCAGCATGGCCTCGCGGTCGGCAAGGTCGCGGCCGTCCATCTGGAACACCACGTGCCAGCCGAACGGGGCAACGCGCGCCGCCATGGTCTCGAGAACGTCCCAGGGCAGCGGCGCGCCGGCGAGCATGAAGAAACGGATGCCGCGCGCGCCCAGTTTCGTCAGCCGCTCGAGCTCGGCGTCGCTCACGTCCGGCTCGACTACCACGACGGCGCGCGCGCTGGCCCCGATCGCGGCGACGGCCTCCATGGTGCAGCGATTGTCGGCACCGTAGGCGGAGGGCTGCACGATCACCGTGCGCTCGATGCCGAGCCGCTTGCGCATTGTCATGTAGTCCGGCACCAGCGCGTCGGCAGGCTTCACCACCGCCGTTTTCGCAGTCGGGAAGCGATGATCGTAGAAATGAATATGAGTATCGGTGGTGCCCGGCGGCGCTTTGAGCTTCGGCTTTGTTTCGCTGGATGTCGGCATGATGGATC
>DATJYA010000004.1:0-7545 GCA_035499835.1 Pseudolabrys sp. | reverse complement strand
CCGCAATTTCGACGAGGTGCTGCGCGTCGTCGACTCGCTGCAGTTGACCGCCAAGCATCGCGTGGCAACGCCGGCCAACTGGAAACAGGGCGAGGATGTGATCATCGCCGGTTCGGTCAGCGACGAGGAAGCCAAGAAGATTTACCCTCAAGGGTTCAAGGCGCCGCGCCCCTATATCCGTATCGTGCCGCAGCCGAAGGCCTGACGCATCGCGACGAACATTCAAAGGGCGCCCGAGTGGCGCCCTTTCTTCATGCGGCAACCGCGCATTTTGTCGTGTCGCGAAATATGCGACAAAGCGGCTCCTGATCGACTGGAGCCATCGATATGAGCGACGCAGCCGTCAACGACGCCGCCAATACGCAACCGCCCTTCGCCGAATTTCTCGGCCTCAAGATCACCTCGATCACGCCCGAGCGGGTCACCGGCGAGCTCAAGGCCCGCGAGGAGCTCAACAATCGTTTCGGCATCCTGCATGGCGGCGCCGTCATGGCGCTGGCCGACAATCTCGGCGGTACCGCCGCCACCGCCAATCTGAAAGAGGGCCAGTCCACGACCACGATCGAGAGCAAGACCAATTTTTTCGCCGCGGTGCCGATCGGCGACACCGCCTATGCCGAGTGCACCGCGCTGCATCGCGGCCGCACCACCATGGTCTGGCAGACGCGCATTACCCGCGGCGACGGACGGCTCTGTGCGCTGGTCACGCAGACGCAACTGGTGCTCGAGCCGCGCCAGTGAGCGCGCCAAGACCTCAGCGCTCGAAAACGACGACGCCGCGCAGGTTCTTGCCGGCATCGAGATCGGCATAACCGCGATTGATGTCTTCAAGGCGATAAGTCTGCGTGATAAGCCGGCGCAGATTCAATGAACCTTGCCGATAGAGCCCGAGCAGTTCGGGGATCTGCAGCTTCGGGCTGGCAAAGCCATAAACCGCGCCCATGATCGCCTTCTGGGTGACGAACAATTCCAGCGGTGGAATCTTGATGTCGGCCACCGTGTCCGGCGTCAGCGCGGTCACCACGACATTGCCGGCCTTGGCGGTGGCGCGGAACGCAGGCAGCAAGGTCGCCGGCGGATCGATGCAGACGAAGGCGTGGTTGACGCCGACGCCGTCGGTCAATTGCAGCACCGCGCGGGTGAGTGCCTCGCCCTGCGCGTTGACGGTATCGGTCGCGCCAAACTCGCGCGCCCAACCGAGCTTGGCCGGCACGATGTCGACGGCAATGATTTTCGCCGCACCACACAGCCGTGCGCCCTGTACCACATTCATGCCGTCGCCGCCGCAACCGACCACGAGCACGCTGTCGCCCGGCTTGACCTTCGCCCGGTAGCGCGCGGCGCCGACGCCGGCCGGCACGCCGCAGGCAACGAGGCTGGCGAGATCGAGCGGGATATCCTTGTCGATCACCACGACGGAGGCCTGGTCGACCACCGCGCGCTCGGCGAACGCGCCGATCATGCAGAAGGCGCCGATATCGGCGCCGCTGCGGTCGCGCCGGCGATAGCTGCCGTCAAGCTGCGGCCCCTGCGTGATGCGCGGGCCTTCGGCGCAGAGATGATGCAGGCCGTGGCGGCACCAGCGGCACACACCGCAGGCGGGAATAAAGGTGAGCACGACATGATCACCGCGTGCGACCGATTGCACCTTGGCGCCGACGTCCTCAACGACCCCGGCCGCCTCGTGACCGAGCACCATCGGCGTCATCGCCACGCGGCGTTCCCCGCGCATCACGTGATAGTCGGTGCGGCAGAGGCCGACGGCGGCAATGCGCACCAGCACCTCGGTTTGCCGCGGCGGATCGAGCACGATGGACTCGATCGACAGCGGCGCGCCGGCTTGGCGAAACAGCGCGGCAACGGTTTCCACGCTAATTCTCCGCCGCAACGGAGGCGCCGATATTGCCCGCAGCCGGGCGCGCCAGCGTGCCGCGGCTTACCAACACCACGCCGACGGCGCAGATCAGCATGCCGGCGATCGACAACACGTCGAGCTTTTCGCCGAACAGCACATAGGCCATCAAGGCGGTGACCGCCGGCACCAGGTAGAACAGACTGGCAAAGCCGGTCGCCGCCGAGCGGCGGATCAGCCAGTACATCAGCCCGACGGCGCCAAGCGACATCACCAGCACCAGCCAGGCGAGCGCGAAGATGAGCTCCGCGCGCCAATGAATCTCGCGCGTCTCAAAGACGAAGGCGCCGAGGCCGAACAGGATGCCGGCGGTGACATATTGCAAGAGATTGCCGGTGCGCCAGTCGATCGCCCCGCAAAAGCGCTTCTGGTACAGCGTGCCGAGCGTGATGCCGATGAGCGAGACAAGGCTTGCGCTCCAGCCGAGCCAGGTGCCCGAGCCAGCGATGCTGCGGTCATGCAACACCAGCGCCACACCGATCAGACCGAGCGCAAGACCGAACCATTGCCGGCGCGTCACCGCCTCACCCATGAAGCGATTGGCGATGGTGGACATGAGCATCGGCTGCAGGCCCGGGATCAGCGCCGAGATTCCCGCCGGCACGCCCTGGCTGATGGCAACGAAGACGCCGCCGAGATAGAGCCCATGCACCAGCGAGCCAACCACCATGCTGTGGCCGATTTCGGCGCCGTCCGGCAAGCGTGCGCGCACGACGAGCGCAATTGCGCCGAGGATCAGCACGACGAAGATCATGCGCAGCGCGAGAAAGGTCAGCGGCTCGATATAGGGCAGGCCGAATTTGGCGCCGATAAAGCCGCTGCTCCACAGCACCACGAATGCCGCTGGTGCCGCAGCAGCAGCCGCATCACTCAGGCGCATGGTCATGGCGGTGGACTTTGGTTGGTTGAAGGCGTGGCGGCAAGGCGGCAAACTCTATCATTTTACCGAATTGTTGAGCATGTCGCCGCGATGTTCCCTCCGGAGCGCAGCAATTTCGCCGTTGGCCGGAACCTATAGGGCTTGCCTGACTTCTTCCGTATGAGGCGCGAAAGCGCAGCCGAAGGACGGAGGGTGACATGTCAGATCCGCGTTACACCGATCCGCGCTACAGCCAACCGCAGTTCAGCGACCCGGTGGGGCGGCGCAGCGATGGGGCCGGCACCTGGGGCTGGGTCGCCGGGATCACCGTGATTGCTCTGATCGCAATATTCCTGATCGCCGGCGGCAAGAGCGTGAGCAACAACAGCGCCAGCAACAGTGCGCCGACTATGGCGATCCCGCACGGCCCAACTCCAAGCACGACCGGGATGGGCGGTCCATCGCCGACCACGACTCCGGTCAATCCACCTGCGAAGGGCCCGGCACCCAATAATCGGTGACCCGTAGGCCCGGCGCGTTTCGCGCTGGAGTGAAAACGCGAGGATGGATTTCCAGTGCGAACGACGCTCGCGCGCGAAAGCGCGTGGGGCGCGCCGTGGAGGCTATCCGATGATCGCCGAGAGGCCGAAGCCGGCGGTTGCGCCGATCACGGCTTCGATCGCCTGGAACTGCGTCCCGCTCATGACGTGGCTGACGTAGGGAAACAGCACGTGCCCGGCCGGCAGCATGATCGCCGCGACGGCGGCGACGCAGAGCAATCTCGAGATCAGCACGCGATCGATCATACCAAACCCCTCCCCCGGACCCGATTTGACCCGGGTTTTTCCCATCCTGTCACGACTATGCGCCTTCGCGCAATTGCCTCAGTCATAGGCCTTGTCGACAGGCACCCGATAGCCGTTGGCAAGGCGGTTGGTCTCGTTGGCCATGCCGGTGACGGCCATGACCTCGGCGAACATGGCGTCCGTCATGCCGGCCTTGCGCGCCGCAGCGGCGTGGCTGGCGATGCAATAGGCGCAGCCGTTGCTCACGCTCACCGCCAGATAGATCATCTCCTTGGTCAGCGGGTCGAGCGCGCCCGGCGCCATGATCTCCTTGATGCTCTCCCAGGTGCGCTTGAGCGTTGCCGGGTCGTGCGCCAGGTATTTCCAGAAATTGTTCACGTCCGGCACGTTGCGGGTCTTCTTGATGTCGTCATAGACCGCGCGCACGGCGGGTAAAGCATCGGCGTATTCGATCGGCGGCATCGGCATTGACGGCTCCTCGTTCGGCGCGTCCGGATTTCGTTCCCGGCATGCAGGCCCACGGCAGTCTAATGCGCGAGAGTCTATCGGCTGCCGCAGGCGGCACCAAGGCCGTGATCCGCATGGGCGCGATGGATTACACCGGCTGATTTGATTTCTGTCATGGCCGGGCTTGTCCCGGCCATCCATGTCTTAAAGAATGACACCGAAGAAAGTCGTGGATGCCCGGCCCAAGGCCGGGCATGACAGCAATTGACACTGAGCCTTGAGAGGAAACTGCCATGCCCAAGACGCCGGACTATTTTCGCGGAAAAACCATTGTCATCACCGGCGCCGCCAGCGGCATCGGCCGCGCCACGGCGCTGATATTCGCCCGCGAGGGCGCCAACGTGGTCTGCGCCGACATCGACGAGGACGGCGTGGAGAAAACCGCCGAGGCGATCGGCAAGATCGGCGGGCAGTCGCTGGCGCTGGCCATTGACGTCACCAAGCGCGCCGCGGTCGAGGACATGGTCGAACTGGCGCTCAACGACTTCGACCGCATCCATTTCCTGTTCAATTCGGCGGGCGCCGCGCTCAAGCGCTCGAAATTCCTCGACATCGACGACGACCTGCTCGAGCGCACGTTCGACCTCAATCTCAAGGGCACGTTCTACGCCATGCAGGCGGTGCTGCCGCACATGCTGGAGAACAAGTCCGGCGTCATCGTCAATGTCGGCTCGATGGCGCACAGGCGCGGCGGGCCCGGCACCTCGGTGCATTATGCGGCGGCGAAGGGCGCCGTCGTCACCATGACCATGGGCGTGGCGCGCGAATTCGCGGCGCAAGGCATCCGCTGCCTGTCGATCTCGCCGGGGCCGGTCGACACCGCCTTTGCCGCCGCGGCGGCGACCTCGCCGGAACTCAAGCAGGCGATGCTCAACGACGTGCCGATGAAGCGCTTCGGCAAGCCGGAGGAGATCGGCGAGCTGGTGCTGTTCATGTGCTCGGATGCCTGCGAATTCATGACCGCGGACACGGTCTATGTGAACGGCGGCGGCGGCTGGCGGTGAATTTGATCGTCATGGCCGGGCTCGTCCCGGCCATCCCGATAAGGAACGCGGTGCCTTCCCAAGCGGGATCACCGGGACAAGCCCGGTGATGACAGCTTCATAGCTCCCTTCACTCATTGATTTTCCCTTTTTCTGTGAAGTGGGCATGCATCATCGCCCGTGTTCTTTGCCGCCCCCGGGTAGGCGGTCGTCCCCCCCGCTCGCTGGCGGGGTCTTCCTTGGCCCCCGGACGAATCCGAGGGAGCGGAGCGCCAAAAGGCGCGTCCGTTACCGTCCGTGCCGCGCCTGTTGCCAGACGCGGGCGCCTCTCGGCGCTCCACCTGCGGCGATTTGCCGGCGCCGGGCCGCGCTTCCGGGGAGCCTTTCGGCTCGCCGTCAGCGAGGTCCTCGCAGCGGGTCATAGTGCCCGCGGGCGGAGCCCCGGCGCCGCCCGGAAGCGGGAGGTGCGTTCCTCCCGCGCGCAGGCGCCGCGCCCTGCCCCATCATCAAGACGCCTCTAGATGACGCCCTCATATTTGAGCAGGATGTCGTGGAATATAATCCTAGATGATGGGGTTGTCAATTCTCTGTTGTCATGCCCGCCCCCGCCCTCGCGGGGGCAGGCTCCCGCGGGCATCCAGTACTCCGCAGCGATGCCGTGATTACTGGGTCCCCGCTTGCGCGGGGACGAACGGAGAATGGGCTAGCGCTCCTGCGCCAACACCAGCTTGTCGCGGGTGCGGGTGACGCCCGAGGGCCAGGTGCGGTCGAACTCGGCGATCAACTCCTTGAGGCCCTCGCCGTTGAGCGCGGCATCCATCGAAAGCTCATCGGCGAACCAATAGAGCGCGTAATGCACATTGCGGTCGAGGCTCGACCAGTAGCGCCAGGCCTTCTCGCATTTGAACACGCGCATCGCCCAGGGAATGTGATCCTCGGCGTACCAGCGGTCGAACCTGTCGCGCAGGGCGGGATCGACGACGGCGCGGACGAGGAAGATGGCGGTGGGCATGGGCTGACGCTAGCACGCTTGCGCGCTTAGCGCATGCCCATGCCTTATCCTCCGTTCGTGCCCGCGGACGCGGGCATCCAGTCTTTGCAAAATCGCCCTGGGTCCCCGCTTGCGCGGGGACGAACGGAGAAATAAGGCGCCCGCCGGTATCCGACACTCATTCGCGCATGCCGGCGGGACATTTGCGCTCGGGAAGCCGCGTGTCGCAGACCGAGACGCCGTCGAGATATTTCACCCACTCGGCAACTTTCTCCGGCGAAGGCTCGGCCTTGAACGCCTTCTGCACGACGTAGAATGAATCGTTGCCGACGATCGCCTTGAACCAGGTGATCTCCGGCTTGCCGGTCTGCTTGTTGAGCGGACAGGACATGCGCCAGGTCATGGTGGTGTAGCCGTTGACCAGCCCGCCGCCGACCGGCGCCGATTTCGCGCCGGAGCAGGAGGACGCCCACAGTTTTTCCATGCGCAGGCGGAAGCTCGCCGGGCCCTCGTGCAGGCCGAAGAAGATCTGCACCGTGACCATCTCGGTCCAAATCTCGACGGTCTCGCCGGCCGGCACCATTTCGGTGATGAGCTGCCTGGCATTGTGCGCCTGATGGCCGACCTTGTAGCCGGGCGGCACGGCGACGAGCAGATTTTCGGCGGAGAGGGCGAAGGCGGGGAGAATAAAGAAGGCTGAGAAAGCTGCGACAAAGCGAACAAGGAAAATGGCGGCGAACATCTGCCTAGGCTTCCGAAATTCCCTCTCGCGCGGCTCGTTCCGAACGGCCAACAGACCAAATTACAACTTGAAAACTGTCCTTGTCAGTAATTGGAATCTTTTCATTCGCGGCGAATTGAACATATGTGTAGTCGGATAGCGTTTCGTTCGATAGCAACTGATATTGCGGGTACAATTTGGCGAAATCTGGCTTTCGCACCTCTTCCCTTGGACGAATGTAGCGCCCTTCATTCGGACTCAAATTAAAAAGATCGCGCCCAAAAATAAAATTGGCATTTGTTTTAGGAAAATACTTACTGTGGCCCGCAACTAGTAAGTACCGCTTTAGGTTTTTTTCACCCGGCATGCTAAGGCGGACCAGATCAGCGATGATATGGCGCGCGCGATTTTGTGCATTCTCCTTTAGAAATTTCGTTTCGAGAATAAAGCGATAACTTTTTCCGAATCGAGGCCTGCCGACAAAATCACATGACAAATCTGGCAAGTCCGCGAAACCACAAATCTTGCGATATTTCCGATTCCAGTACCCAATCAGTGCAGGTTTTCAAATACTCAGATATTGGAATGGAGAGCATTGCCTCTCCAAGCGCATCGTCAAATCCGGTGACCTGAGCCCCAACTTTCATCCAGTTGGAAGTAGAGCCCGAACGTCATTTGAGCCGCTCTGGCTCGATGGTGCAACGGGACGGGGCGCGGAGCCCCACGACAGCTCAAGCGACCCGTCCCGTTGCATCTCGGGATCGCT
>DATJYA010000003.1:0-5436 GCA_035499835.1 Pseudolabrys sp. | reverse complement strand
GCTCGTCGGTTCTCAGCAACGATGGGCTGACCACCGGCTCGATTCGCCCGACGCGCAATGCGCTGCCGGCGGAGCGGCAGAAGGCGGCGCCGATCGACAACTCGGTGATCTTCTCCACGCCCGACCGCCAGACGCGGCTGCCATCGCGCGCCGTGCGCACGGCGAGCGCCGCCGGCGCCGGACTTGGCGGCGTGTTGGCGCTGGTCTCCGCCTCGCTCGACAAGGTCGAATTGCGGCAGAGCGCGACGCTCACCGATCTCGAGGAAAGCTACGACAACAGGGCGCGCCACATCCGCAACGTGCTCAGCGACCTCGGCCTCGATGCCGCCAAAGTCCGCACCAATTCGGCGACCGGCGGGCCCTACGTGCCGCTGAAGGCGCCGCCCGCCGGCGCCAGCAATTTCGAGCGCCAGCTTTACCGCGTCAACGTCGCGCGCGCCGAACTCACGCAGTTCTCGCAGACACTCACCGCCGTTCCGGTGCGCAAGCCGGTGAACGGCGACATCGACATGAGTTCGCCGTTCGGCATGCGCCTTGATCCCTTCCTCGGGCGCCCTGCGGTACACACCGGCGTCGATCTGCGCGGCGAGGTGGGCGAGCCGGTGCGCGCGACCGCCACCGGCCGAGTGACCATCGCCGGCTGGGACGGCGGCTACGGCAACATGGTCGAGCTCAACCACGGCAACGGCCTTGCCACCCGTTACGGCCACCTGTCGAAGATTCTGGTCAAGGTCGGGCAGTTCGTGCGCATCGGCGAGACGGTCGGATTGATCGGCTCGACCGGCCGCTCGACCGGACCGCATCTGCACTACGAGACAAGGATCAACGGCGAGGCCGTCGATCCGCAGAAGTTCCTGCGTGCCGGAGTAAGGCTCGGCAGCCTCTGAGCCGCTGCGCCGTCACAACCGCTCGGTGGTGATCAGCCGGATATTCTGGTTGCCGAGCGGCGTCCCGATGCAATTTAGATACGGCCACGGCCGCTGCGTGCAGTCCTTCAACGTCGCTTCGGTTTGCGCCGGCAACGGGCCGGCATCGAGCCGTTCGCTCGTCGCCGTGAGCAATGTAATGAGACCGGCGATCGCGGCAGCGGCCAGCACGGCGTAAGCAAACTTGACCATGACGACACCCTGTTTCTGCGGTGCATCCCTGCTTGAAGCGGAATGCTTTCTGTCGCGGTCAAAAATAGAAGGCTGCCGGCCCGCAGACTGTGCCGTGCATCACGTGCACGCGGATGTGATCGGTCTCGCGAAATGTTTGGTTTGTCTTCAATTCCTGGCTTCGGCCAGACCGGCGTGTGACAGCCGTCACGCTACTCGACGTCTTCGACCTCGGCCGGCCCGCCGCCGAAAGCCTTCTGCGCCAGCGCCGCCTGCATGAACTCGTCGAGATCGCCGTCGAGCACCGCGCCGGTGTTCGAGGTCGAGACGCCGGTGCGCAGGTCCTTCACCATCTGATACGGCTGCAGCACGTAAGAGCGGATCTGGTGGCCCCAGGCGATATCGGTCTTGGCGGCGGCTTCGGCAGCGGCTTTATCCTCACGTTTCTTCATCTCCGCCTCGAACAGCCGCGCGCGCAGCATGTCCCAGGCGATCGCCCGGTTGCGGTGCTGCGAGCGATCCTGCTGCACCTTGACCACGATGTTGGTCGGGATGTGCGTGAGCCGAACCGCCGACTCGGTCTTGTTGACGTGCTGGCCGCCGGCGCCGCCCGAGCGCATCACGTCGGTACGTACGTCCTTCTCGTTGATGTCGATCTTGATGCGGTCGTCGATCACCGGATAGACGCTGACGCTCGCGAACGAGGTATGCCGCCGCGCATTGGCATCGAACGGCGAGATGCGCACCAGGCGGTGCACGCCGCCCTCGCTTTTCAGCCAGCCATAGGCGTTGTGGCCCTTGACCATCAGCGTCGCAGACTTGATGCCGGCGCCCTCGCCTTCGGTTTCTTCCAGCCAATCGACCTTGTAGCCGTGCGCCTCCGCCCAGCGCACATACATGCGCACCAGCATGCCGGCCCAGTCCTGGCTCTCGGTGCCGCCGGCGCCGGCGTGCACCTCGAGATAGCAGTCGTTGGCATCGGCCTCGCCGGAGAGCAGCGCCTCGAGCTCGCGCCGCGCCACGTCGGCTTTCAGCTTTCTCAGCGCCGCCTCGGCGTCGGCAACGGCTTTTTCGTCTTTCTCGGATTCGCCGAGTTCGATCATGGTGAGCTCATCGTCGAGCTCGCGCTCCATGCGCCCGATGGCATTGAGCTGATCGTCGAGCGCGTCGCGCTCGCGCATCACCTTCTGCGCGCGCGCCTGCTCGTTCCACAGCGCCGGGTCTTCGGCTTCCTTGTTCAGTTCGGCGAGACGGCGCTTCGCGGCATCGACGTCAAAGATGCCTCCTCAGCAGTTGCATCGACTGCTTGATGTCTTCGACGAGCTTTAGGGTTTCTGCGCGCATGGAAAAGCTCTTGGAACAAACTGCGTGCCGCGATTTAGCCCTCCCGTGCGCCGCACGCAACCCTGACTACGTCAATTGCTAATCGCAAAGATTTGCGCGGCGCAGGAACCATGCGCGCGAGCCGGAATTGTCGCGGCAGGAGCAGCACGCTCTGCCACCAGCCGGAGGAACCGCCCATGGGCCTGTTCAGCAAGGACATCAAAACGTTTGACGACCTCTTCGTGCACCAGTTGCGCGATATCTATTACGCGGAAAAGCAGATCGTGAAGGCTCTGCCGGACATGATCGAAAAAGCGACCGACCCCCAGCTCAAGCAGGGCTTTGAGAAACATCTGGGCGAGACCAAGAATCACGTCGCCCGCCTCGAGCAGGTGTTCAAAATGCACGGCGCCGAAGCCAAGGGCATCGATTGCCCGGCGATCGACGGCATCATCGAAGAAGCCGAAGATGTCGCCGGCGAGGTCGAGGACAAGAAGGTGCTGGACGCAGCCCTCATCGCCGCGGCGCAAGCCGTCGAGCATTACGAGATGACCCGCTACGGCACGTTGATCGCGTGGGCCAAGCAACTCGGCCGGGCCGATTGCGCCCGGCTGTTGCAGCAGAACCTCGACGAGGAAAAGGCGGCCGACGCCAAGCTCAATTCGATCGCCGAGAGCAGCGTCAACGCCAGGGCCGCCTAACCAAGACCCGCAACAAAACCCCGGCGGCGACGCCGGGGTTCTTGCGCGTCTGCGCAAAACCTAAATTCCGCAAAAGTCAGTAGAGCCCGCCGGTGCCGGAGCGCACCGCGCGATCGGCGTCGGGCGATGCGCCGGCGCCGAAGGACTGACCCGCGTCGCTATTGCCGAAACCGACCACCGAATAATTGTCGGGCGGCGCCGTGCCCGGCTTGAAGGCTTCGAAGATCGCCTTCTGCGTACCCGGCCCGGCGCGGACGCCGGTTTTCAGGTCGACGCGGACGAGCTTGATGCCGGGCGGCACGCGGAACGGCATCGCCGGCTTGCCGGCGAGCGCAACTTGCATGAAATCCTTCACGATCGGCGCCGCCAGGCGGCCGCCGGTTTCGCCGCGGCCAAGCGTGCGCGGCTTGTCATAGCCGATATAGACGCCGGCCACGACGTCGGGGGTAAAGCCGATGAACCAGGCATCCTTGTAGTCGTTGGTCGTCCCCGTTTTGCCGGCAACCGGCTTGCCGACATCCTTCTGGAACCCGGCGCCGGCCGCGGTGCCGCGCAGGACGACGCCTTCCATAATGTTGGTGATCTGATAGGCGGTCATCGGATCGAGCACGCGCTCGCTGCGGTCGACCAGCGACGGCTCCGGCTGGTTCTCCCACTTCTGCGCGTCGCAGCCGATGCACTCGCGCTCGTCGTGACGATAGACCGTGTGGCCATAGCGGTCCTGGATGCGGTCGATCAACGTCGGCTTCACCCGGCGGCCGCCATTGTCGATCATGGCGTAGGCCGTGGCCATGCGCAGCAGCGTCGTTTCGCCGGCGCCGAGCGCAAAGGACAGATACGGCGGCAGATCGTCATAGACGCCGAAGCGCTTGGCGTAATCGGCGATCAGCGGCATGCCGATATCCTGCGCCAGCCGCACCGTCATCACGTTGCGCGAATGTTCGATGCCGAAACGCAGCGTCGAGGGGCCGAAGAAATCCTGCTCGTAGTTCTCCGGCTTCCACACCCCGAGGCCGGGCCCCTGGTCGATCTCGATCGGGGCATCGAGGATCAGGCTCGACGGCGTGTAGCCGTTGTCGAGCGCGGCGGCATAGACGAACGGCTTGAACGAGGAGCCGGGCTGGCGCAGCGCCTGGGTGGCGCGGTTGAACTGGCTCTGGTCGTAGGAAAAGCCGCCGACCATGGCGAGCACACGCCCGGTCCAGGGATCCTCGACCACCATGGCGCCGGAGACTTCCGGAACCTGGTGCAGGCGGAACTGGCCTTCGAGCTTGGCCGGCTCGACATAGACGACGTCGCCCGGCGTTAAAACCTGGCCGACTCTGGCCGCCGGCTTGCCGTTGACGCGCGCCCATTTCACGCCGTCGATGGGAATGATCCCGGTCGGCCGTTCCTTGCTGACATAGCCGCCCGGCTCGCGCCGCGGCTGCAGCCCGATGCGCGCCGACTGATCGTCGGCCTCCAGCACCACCGCGAGCCGCCACGGGTCGACATCGTCGAGCGCCTTGACGTCGGCAAGCTTGGCGCCCCAGTCGCCGGCAATATCGATCTTGGTCACCGGCCCGCGCCAGCCATGAGCCTCGTCGTAGTGCACCAGCCCTTCGGTCAGCACCCTGCGCGCCAGCACCTGCATCTTGGTGTCGAGCGTGGTGCGCACCGACAGGCCGCCTTCGTAGAGTTTCTTCTCGCCATAGCGCTCGGCGATCTCGCGGCGCACTTCCTCGGCGAAATATTCGGCGGAGAAAATATGTTCGCCGCTCGCCTTCTGCGTCACCGACAGCGGCTGGCGCTTGGCCTTCTCGGCATCGGCCGATTTGATGAAGCCGTCCTGCGCCATCTGGTCGATCACCCAGTTGCGCCGCTCGATGGCGCGCTCGCGCTGGCGGAACGGATGATAATTGTTCGGCGCCTTCGGCAGCGCCGCGAGATAGGCGGCGTCGGCGATGGTCAGCTCGTTGACCGACTTGTCGAAATAAACGAGCGAGGCGGCGGCAATGCCATAGGCACCAAGGCCGAGGTAGATTTCGTTCAAGTAAAGCTCGAGGATCTTGTCCTTGCTGTAGGTGCGCTCGATCTTCATCGCCAGGAGCGCTTCCTTGACCTTGCGCGTCAGCGAAAGTTCGTTCGTTAACAAGAAGTTCTTCGCGACTTGTTGCGTAATGGTTGAAGCGCCCTGCGGGCGGCGGCTGGAGCCGTAATTCTCGATATAATTGAACGCGGCGCGGGCGACGCCGGTGAAATCGATGCCGCCATGCTCGTAGAAGTTCTTGTCCTCGGCGGCGAGGAAGGCGCTGATCACCAGTTTCGGCACCGCC
>DATJYA010000002.1:0-4594 GCA_035499835.1 Pseudolabrys sp. | reverse complement strand
GCCTGAATTCTGATGCGCGCCAACTCGCTCGCGCTGCGCCTGTTCCTCTCGGCCACCGCCTGGGCGGTGGTCATCCTGCTCATTACCGGCATCGTGCTGTCGTCGCTCTACCGCCAGGCGGTCGAACGCGCCTTCGACCGCAGACTCGGCGTCTATCTGCGCACGCTGGTCGCCGATGTTGCGTCACCCGACGAAGTATCCGACAAGTTTCCGCAGTCGCTCGGCGAACCGCTGTTCGAACTGCCGTTGTCCGGCTGGTACTGGCAGGTGACGCGCCTCGACCCCGGCAAGAGCGACGTCCGTTCCTCGCGCTCGCTGTGGGACGCCGGCCTGCCCCATCTGCAGGATATGGGCGTCGCGCCCGGCGCCGACGGCTCGCGCCAGGGCTATGTCAATGGCCCGGAAGACCAGCGCCTGCGCCTGGTCGAGCGCAATATCGATCTCGGCGAGGACGGCCATTATCTGGTGGCGGTCGCCGGCGATGCCGCGGAAATCACGGAAGAAACCCGCTCCTTCGAGCAGGCGCTCATTATCACCTTCTCGATTCTGGCGGCGGTGCTGCTGCTCACCACCATGTTCCAGGTACGCTTTGGTCTCGCCCCGCTCAAGCGCATCACCGACAGCCTCGCCGCCATCCGCTCCGGCACGGCGGAGCGCCTGACCGGGCAATTCCCGGAGGAAATCGCGCCGCTCGCGCGCGAGACCAATGAGCTGATCGATGCCAACAAGGAAATCGTCGAGCGCGCGCGCACCCATGTCGGCAACCTCGCGCACGCGCTGAAGACGCCGCTGTCGGTGATGGTGAACGAAGCCGCGGCGCGTGGGCGCGACCCCTTCGCCGCCAAGGTGCTGGAACAGGCCGACATCATGCGCGACCAGGTGGCGCGCCATCTCGAGCGCGCGCGACTTGCGGCGCGGCACACGGTGATCGGCTCGCTGACCGACGTGGCCGATGTCGTCAATGCGCTGGCACGCACCATGGAGAAGATCCATCGCGAGCGCGGCATTGCCATCGACGTGCATGCCGATGCCGAAGCGCGCTTCCGCGGCGAGCGGCCGGATCTCGAGGAAATGATCGGCAATCTCGTGGACAATGCCTGCAAGTGGGCGGCGTCGCGTGTTGCGATCGAGGTGCTGCGCGAACGGCCGGACGCCGCGGCTACTCGCGCGGTGGTCCGCGTCGTTGTCGACGATGACGGCCGCGGACTTTCGCCGTCCGAGCGCGAGCAAGCGGCCAAGCGCGGGCGCCGGCTCGACGAGACCAAGCCTGGCTCCGGCCTCGGGCTTTCGATCGTGGTCGAACTGGCCTCGCTCTATGGCGGCGAACTCAAGCTCGGCAGCGCGCCGCTCGGCGGACTGCGCGCCGAGCTGGTGCTGCCCGCCGGCTAGCCCACGCGCTGCCACGCCGGACTTTTGCCCCAATCCTCCCGTTTCGGTAAGTTGCATGTGAGCCGCGTTGGTGAGTCGCGTTCCGCCGACGCTATCCGGGGGCTAACAATGTCCGCATTGAAATTTGCTGCCGTCGCCGCGCTTGGCCTGTCTCTTGCCGCTTGCGCCGGCAGTCCGGACCCCGGCGGCCCCGGGCCCAAGGAAAACACGGGAACCTTGCTCGGCGGCATCGGCGGCGCGCTGATCGGCTCGCAATTCGGCGGCGGGGTCGGCGGGCATGTGGCGGGTGCCGTGGTCGGCGCCGGGCTCGGGGCGCTGATCGGCAATCGCATCGGTGCCTCGCTCGACGACGACGACCGCCAGCGCGCCTACGATGCCCAAATCAGCGCGCTGGAAAGCGGGCAATCGGGCGCGCCGGTATCGTGGCGCAATCCGGACTCCGGCCGCTACGGCACCGTGGTCCCCGGTCCCGCCTATGTCGATGCCGGCCGCAACTGCCGCTCGTATACGCACACCATCTATATCGACGGCGCGCCGCAGACGGCGCGCGGCACCGCCTGCCGCAACCCCGACGGCAGTTGGACGCCGCTCGGCTAAGCCGCGGCAAATATAGTTAATCGCTTGTTAACGCCCGCGGGGCTATCAAGTCGCACGATCCAATGCGGGCACCCCAGGCCATGGCAGGCGACGGGACTTCCGTCGAGCGGTTGCGGCAATACCTGCGCGAACTCAAGCCGGCGGCGCGCTCGATTCTGATCGGCGAGTTGGAGCGCAGCCTGCTGCACGGCGAAGAGGCTTCCGGCGTCAGCCCGGTCCTCGGCGCTTCGCTGGTGCTGCAGGAACTGCGCCAGGTCGTCCGCGAACAGCGCGAGGGCGTCCCGCGCATCGGCGGTCCGGCGCGGATGTTCTTCAAGCCGCTCGAGCCGTTCATCGTCGACGATATCGCCGAGCACAAGCATCCCGGCCGCGTCGCGCGCGGTCTGCTCGAACAATTATGGACCTGGATCCGGCGCGACTTGCTGCCGGAAGAGACGAAAGCGTTCACCGACGCGGTGAACGAGGCGCTGCTCGCCGGAAACACCGCGAAGGCCGAACGGCTGACCCGCGCCTTTCAGGATCGCGCCGCAGGCGCAATCGAGGCTGCCTTTGCCGCGGCCAGCGATGACGAACGAATCCGCCGCCGTCTTCTGGTGCAGATCGGCACGCCGCGCGCGACCGATGACGCCGCGATCCTCATGCGCGCGCTCAAGTCGCGCGATGCGCTCGCCACCTTTGCCGCGCACTTGCCGCTACACATCGTCAACCTTGCCGATCAGCGTCTCGATGAAGCCAAAGTGCTGATCGAATCGACGGCCGCCTTCGATCGCGAAACTTTCATTCCGGCGCTGCTCATCGTGCTAAGCCGGCTTGGTGCGCCCTGGCAGCTGCTCCGGCTCGGCGTCAAGGCCGCCGGCACCGACGTTGCCGCGCGCGTCGCCGAAACGGCCTATGGGGTGACCGTCACCATTGTGCTTGCGGAACTGGAACGTCTCGTCGGCGAATTGCAGATTGACTTGCGCAGCGGCCGCGGCGTGGCGGTCGGTGCATTGCTCAAGACCATCCACGACGCGGCCCGCGGGCTGCGTACCGAGCTCGAATTGCCGGTCGACAGCACCTGGGGCCGCGCGCTTGCCGCTCAGCGCGCGCGCATTTCCGAATTGCTCAGGTCCGAAATCGAATCGGCGCCGGCCCGCGTGCGGCGCCTGCTGCGTCCGCGGCCGTCGACCGAAATCCGCGCCAACTCCGTGCTCGATGCGGACGAGGTGGCGGAAACCGCGGCGCTGGTCGAATTCGTCGGCAACTGCCGCCATTTCGCCGGCGAACTGGCGCTCAACGAAATAACGCTGCGGACGTTAAACGACCTGCAGCAATTTCTCGACAGCGGCACCCGCGCCCTGCTTGACGGCCTGCGCCACGCCGGCGCCGCCGATCGCAGCTTCCGCCAATCGCAAGTCGACGCGGCGGCGCGCTTCTGTGGCAAGGTCTACGGCGCCGACTATGCGGCGATGCTGGCCAAGGCGGCAGCCGTGGCGGCGGCGCCGGAGCGGCGCTTCGCGCACGCCTGACGCCGCCGCCGCCGAACTCGGCTTTGGTCCTGTTGTGCTTGCCTTTGATTATTTAACCGATTTAACTGCCATCACGACGTCCCCAGGTTACTAAAGTTTAATTTCCTCGACAGGACGCTGTAAGGCGCATCCCTCCATCGTCGTCGTTGAAACAGCGCGCGACCGCGCTTCCTCGATCCAGATGGAGACACCCCGATGAGCGATTCTCTCGCTCCCAATTCCCTCCCGCCCAAACGGCGCGTGCTTTCTGCCCGCCGCGTCGTCCTCCTCGCCACCACCATCGCCGGCCTTGGCGCCGCGGCCATCGTTGCCGCTCCCGACCTCAACTGGAGCTATCCGTCGGCGCTGGCGCAGAATCTGACCGAGCAGGCGCACAAGCTCAATGCGCCCGTCGGCTTCGCCGACATCGTCGCCAAGGTGAAGCCGGCAGTGATCTCGGTGCGCGTCAAATTGGAAGGATCGCAGACCACCGGGCTCGCCAATAACGAGGTCCCGCCTGGCCTGCGTGAATTCTTCCGCCGCTTCGGCATGCCCGGCATGCCCGACAATATGCCGCAAGGCGGCCAGGGCGGCCAGGGCGGCGGTCATAACGTCATCCTCGGGCAGGGTTCCGGCTTCTTTATTTCCGCCGACGGCTATGCAGTGACCAACAACCACGTCGTCGACAAGGCCGAGAGCGTCACCGTCACCACCGACGACGGCAAGACGCATGATGCCAAGGTCATCGGCACCGACCCGCGCACCGATCTTGCGCTGATCAAGGTCGATGGCGGTTCATTCCCCTATGTGAAGCTCTCCGATTCCGTTCCGCGGATCGGCGATTGGGTGCTCGCGGTCGGCAATCCGTTCGGTCTCGGTGGCACCGTCACCGCCGGCATCGTTTCGGCGCGCGGCCGTGACATCGGCGCCAGCGCCTATGACGATTTCATCCAGATCGACGCGCCGGTGAACAAGGGCAATTCCGGTGGCCCGACCTTCGATACCGAAGGCAATGTGATCGGCGTCAATACCGCGATCTTCTCGCCGTCGGGCGGCTCGGTCGGCATCGCTTTTGCGATCCCCGCAGACACCGTCAAGAGCGTGATTGCGCAGTTGCGCGA
>DATJYA010000001.1:0-2389 GCA_035499835.1 Pseudolabrys sp. | reverse complement strand
GCCCGCCGACGCCGCGCTGATGTTCGTGATGTGGTCGGCGATGATGGCGGCGATGATGCTGCCGGGCACGGCGCCGATGGTCGCCGCCTTCTCGACCATCCAGCGCCGGCGGCGCGAGCGCGCGGCGCCGCACGTGCCGACGGCGATCTTCCTCGCCGGCTATGTCGCCGCCTGGGCCGGCTTCGCGGCGCTCGCTACGGCGCTGCAATGGCTGCTGCAAAAAACCGAATTGCTGACCACGATGATGCAGTCGGCATCGTATTGCTTTTCCGCCGCGCTGTTCCTCGCCGCCGGGGCCTACCAGTTCAGCCCGCTGAAGCAGCGCTGTCTCAGCCTGTGCCGCTCGCCCGATGGCTTTATCTTGAGCGAATGGCGTGACGGCGCGTTGGGCGCGGCGATCATGGGCCTGCGCCATGGGCTGTTCTGCATGGGCTGCTGCGCCGCGCTGATGGCGCTGCTGTTTGCGGTCGCGGTGATGGATCTGCGCTGGGTAGCGGGGCTTACCGTGCTGGTCACCGCGGAAAAGCTGTTGCCGCATCCGAAATTCTGGCGGCTTGGCATCGGTGTTGCATTGCTCGCCGCCGGGGCGGGATTTTCGCTCGCCGCATTGCGGGCCACACTGGCATGACCCTTTACACCGCCGGCCATCGCCGCGGCGTCGTCAGCGCGCCGCATGCCGCGGCCGTCGCCGACGGCCGCGCCATCCTCGCCGAGGGCGGCAATGCCATCGAGGCGATGCTGGCGATGGCCGCGAGCATCGCTGCGGTCTATCCGCACATGAACCACATCGGCGGCGACGGCTTCTGGCTGATCCGCGAGCCAAGCGGACGCGTGCGTGCGCTGATGGGCGCCGGCCGCGCCGGGGCGAAAGCGACGTCGCGGCTCTATCGCGACGCCGGCTACGACGAAATCCCGCCGCGCGGAGCGCTCGCCGCGTTGACCGTGCCGGGCGCCATCGCGGCCTGGATGCTGGCGGCGGAAGCCGCCAGCGCGCAAGTTGGAAAAGGAATTGGCGGCAAATTGCCGCTGGAAGTGCTGCTGGCGCCGGCCATCAAGCATGCGCGCGAGGGTTACGCGGTCACGCGCAGCCAGGCGGCGCTCAGCGCGGAGAAATTCTCGGAGCTGAAGGACGTTCCGGGCTTTGCCGCCGCTTTTCTTGTTGACGGCAAGGCGCCGGAGCAGGGCGCGCGGCTCAGGCAAGTCAGGTTCGCCGATACGCTCGACCATCTCGCCCATGCCGGCCTCGACGATTTCTACCGCGGCGATATCGGGCGCGAGCTGGCCGCCGATCTCGAGCGCATCGGTTCGCCGGTCACGCGCGCCGACTTCGAGCAGTTGCGCGCGAGCGTCGCCGAGCCGGTCAGCCTGCGCGGCGCCTACGGCACGCTTTATAACTCGCCGCCGCCGACGCAAGGGCTTGCCTCGCTCATCATCCTCGGCCTGTTCGAGCGCCTGCGCGTCGGCCAGGGCGAAAGCTTCGACCACATCCACGGCCTCGTCGAAGCCACCAAGCGCGCCTTCCGCGTCCGCGACCGCGTCGTTACCGATCCGGACCGGATCACGGCCGATCCCAACCGCTATCTTGTGCCCGCCTTCCTCGATGCCGAAGCGCAAAAGATCGATCGCAAAAAGGCCGCTCCCTGGCCTGCGCCGAACGCGAAGGGCGACACCGTATGGATGGGCGCGGCGGACGCTTCGGGCCTCGTCGTCTCCTATATCCAGTCGATCTACTGGGAATTCGGCTCCGGCGTGGTGCTGCCGGCGACCGGCGTGCTGATGCAAAACCGCGGCGCCAGTTTCTCGCTCAAGCCTAAGGCGCTCAATGCGCTGGCGCCCGGCCGCCGGCCGTTCCACACGCTCAACCCGGCGCTGGCGGCGCTCAAGGACGGCCGCGCCATCGCCTACGGCACCATGGGCGGCGACGGCCAGCCGCAGACGCAGGCCGCGCTGTTCACCCGCTACGCCGTCTTCGGCCAGCCGCTCGAGCGCGCCATCGACGCGCCGCGCTGGCTGCTCGGCCGCACCTGGGGCTCGACGCACACGAATTTGCGCCTCGAATCCCGCTTCGACGAAAGCCTGATCAACCGCCTCATAGATGCCGGTCACGACGTCGAGGTTCTCGGCGAGGCCTATTCCGACACCATGGGTCACGCCGGCGCCGTGGTGCTGCATCCCGACGGCAGGCTCGAAGGCAGCCACGATCCGCGCGCCGACGGCGGCGCCGACGGCGTGTGAATTTTATAACGTTGTTATCCGGGCATCTCGCGCCGCCACCTTTGCGCCGCACTCCGTGCTATTGTTCGCGCCCACATGATCCGCGCCGCCCTCGTCGCCATTGTGAGTCTGGCTTTTGCCGCGCCGGCGGTTGCGCACCCGCACGTCTGGGTGA